>JAQWOW010000145.1 GCA_029245665.1 Polaribacter sp.
TCATTGATTGATCAAAACGAACAACATAAGAACGACCTCCTTTGAAATCGACTCCTTGTTTTAATCCGATAGAGAATATAGAAACGATACCTGAGATAATAATAGCTCCAGAAATTACATATGCAATTTTACGTTTCTTTAAAAACGATACATTAATATTTTGAAACCATCCTTTAGAGATTGTTGTATTAAATGTTAGGTTTGCTCCTTTATTAACAGCTCTATCAATTAATATTCGTGTAATAAACACAGCAGTGAATAATGACGTTGCTATACCAATCATTAATGTTAATGCGAATCCTTTAATTGGTCCTGTTCCAAAAACATATAAAATAATACCAGTCAACAAAGTTGTAATGTTTGCATCTATAATTGCAGATAAAGCTCCCTTTACAGAGAATCCTTCTTCTATAGATTGTTTCAATCCTTTACTTTTAGAGATTCCTTCTTTAATTCTTTCGAAGATAATTACGTTTGCATCTACAGACATACCGATGGTTAGGATAATTCCTGCAATACCAGGTAATGTTAACACAGCATTGAATGATGCTAAAATTCCGAAGAGAAATAAAATGTTTACGATTAAGGCAACATCAGCATATAATCCTGCTTTCCCATAGTATAAAATCATCCAAAGCAATACTAAGATGATCGCTAAACCAAAAGAAAGAAAACTTGCATCAATAGCTTCTTGTCCTAGAGAAGGCCCAACTACTTCTATTTGAATAATTCTTGCAGCAGCTGGTAGTTTTCCTGCTTTTAAAACTGTAGAAATATCTTCTGCTTCAGTGATGGTCATGCTTCCGCCAGAGATAGATGTTCTACCGCCAGTGATAGGTGTATTTACAGAAGGAGCAGTATATACATAGTTGTCTAAAACAACAGCGACAAATTTCCCCTGGTTTTCAGTAGTCATTTTAGCCCACTGTTTTGTTCCAGAGCTATTCATTGTCATGCTTACTTCAGGCTTGTTCAATTGGTCAAACACTTGAGCTGCATCTAAAATAACATCACCTTCAATAGTAGCTTTACCATTTCTACTTCCTTTAATAGCATATAAATTAATTAAGTCAGAACCGTCAGTACCTTTATTCGATTTGTAATCCCATAAAAATTTAACGTATTTTAATTCTTTAGGTAATAGAGCTTTAATCTCTTTTCTTTTTAATAATTCATTAACAGTAGCGGTGTCTATAACTTTAGCCTGAGCAACTAGAGAGCTCATTTGTTGTTGAGATTGTGCTACATTAGGAAATAAATAAGTAAAAAGATTTTTTTGATTGACATTGGTAGAGTCTTTAGTTTCACCAAGTAGATCATCAATGTCGTCTTTTTCAGGAGCATCCTCAGCCTTCTCTATAATCGTATTGTCTTTTAATAATTCAGCTACTTTTCCATTGGCTTCAAAGAAATACCCCTGCACTTCAACATTGGTAAATACTTCCCAGAATTGTAATTCAGCTTTGCTGGTAATTAATTTTGTAACACGTTCAATATCTTTTGCGCCAGGTAATTCAATTTGAATTCTACCAGAGTTTCCAATTCTTTGAATATTAGGTTGTGTTACACCGAACTTATCAATTCTACTTCTTAATACTTCAAAAGCAGTACCAATAGAGCTGTTGATTTCTTTTTGAAGCGTTTCTTTAACAGTACTATTTTCTTCGTTAAAAGAGATTTTTTCACTTAGCGCTTTTGTTCCAAAAATAGAAGGATCACTTAGTTTAGTGTCACCTGCAATTTTTTCGAATTCCTCAAAAAACAAATCTAAATAATTTGCATTGTCATTTTTCTGAGCTTCTGCAGCTGCATTTAATGCTTGGTTGAAAACAATATTTTTAGAATCGTTAGATAAACTTTTTAATACTTCTTTTACAGACACTTGTAAAATAGCATTGATACCACCTTTTAGGTCCAGACCAAGATTCATCTCCTTGTCTTTCACGTCATTGTAGCTGTATTTTGATATACCTAAATCGAGAATATCTTTATTGGCAACACTATCTAAATACTTTCTTTCAAAAGCTGCTTTTTGTCTTGCATCAGAATCAGTTCCTTTATTTTGAGCATAATTTTTGGCATCATCTTCAACTTTATTTGCTAAAAATGTAAATGATAATTGATACAAACTCACCAATCCAAAAAGGATTGCGAATAATTTAATAAGTCCTTTGTTTTGCATGTTCTTTGATTTATGACGACTTCTTTAATTTAAAACGAGCAAATATAGTATTTCAAAGTAGCCTAAACAATTATTTTATCATATTTGTGATTGTGTTTGGGTCTTTTTTTTACTTCTAAAATTACATATTTTATCAATTCTTGAAATTGATTCTATTTTATTGGCGAATTTGTTGAAATAATGAGTCTTAGATTGTAAATATCATATCTCTATTTTAATAAAAAAAAAGTCACAAGTTAGATACTTCTCGATATTAAAATAGTTACATATAGTAACAATAGTCTTATAATTCTAATAAAAAAATATAGTGTATAAGCTACAATTTTGTATGCAAATAAGATTTAAGAAAAAAACCAGCCATTTGGCTGGTTTTTATATTCTAATAATTACTGATAGTAACTGAAACTATATTTATAATTCTAACAATCCATTCGTTTTAGAAACTCCAGCAGCAGATTCTTGCATATGTGCTTTTTCTGCATCATTTAAATTGATTTCTACAATGTTTTCAATTCCGTTTTTACCTAAAACAACGGGAACTCCAATACACAAATCATTTAAACCATATTCACCCTCTAATAAAACAGCGCAGGGATAGATCTTTTTTTGATCACAAGCGATTGCTTGAACGAGTCCGCTAACTGCCGCTCCTGGAGCATACCATGCAGAGGTTCCAAGTAAACCAGTTAATGTTGCGCCACCAACTTTGGTGTCTTGTAAAACTTGTTCTAATCTTTCTTGAGAAATAAATTCTGAAACGGGTACTGAGTTTCGTGTTGCTAATCTTGTTAAAGGAACCATTCCTTTGTCAGAGTGACCGCCAATCACCATTCCATCAACATCAGAAATAGGAGCTTCTAAAGCCTCTGCCAATCTGTATTTAAAACGTGCAGAATCTAAAGCGCCACCCATTCCAATAATTTTATTTTTGGGTAAACCTGTAGTTTTATGAACTAAATAAGTCATCGTATCCATTGGGTTGGAAACTACGATGATAATCGTATTTGGAGAATGTGCAATTAAATTATAAGAAACTGTTTTTACAATTCCTGCGTTTATACCAATTAATTCTTCACGTGTCATTCCTGGTTTACGTGGAATTCCTGAAGTGATCACACAAATATTTGAATTGGCTGTTTTTGCATAATCATTTGTACTTCCAGTAATTTTAGTATCAAATCCATTTAAAGAAGCGGTTTGCATTAAGTCCATTGCTTTTCCTTCAGCATAGCCTTCTTTAATGTCTAATAAAACAACTTCTGAAGCGAAGTCTTTAATCGCAATATATTCTGCACAACTTGCGCCAACTGCACCAGCACCTACTACTGTAACTTTCATAATGATTTATTTTTTTTAAGTTTTTATGATAAAATTCTTCCGCAAAAATACGATTTATAAAATATTTTAATATCATATATATCATAAAAAAAAGACATCTCAACGAGATGTTTTTTTTTGTTAAAATTTCATAACTTTATTATCTGACACTAACGGCAATACCTGCTGAAAAAGTATTGTATTCTTGCAATGAGTAGCTTCCGAAAATTTTAAAGAATCCTAAACTAAATCTTGCTCCAATTGTAGAGGTAAAACCACTAACATCATAATCAAGGTTAAAAGGATCATTTAATTCTTTGCTGAAAGAGCTTATGCTGTTTTCATATTGTAATTCATAATTTCCCCTTAAATTTAAAGATGAAGATCCTTTTATAAAACCAAGTCCTCCATAAATACTCACAAAAGGTAAATTTAAAGAGGCTAAAGCTTGAACTGTATATGAATTTAAGTCTAGTTCACTAACTCCATTTGTAATATTGATCTCATTTCCCGAAGGGTCGTCTATTGTGCTTGTAATAGACATATTTGTATAAGCTGCCATTAAAGAAATATGTAAAGGAGTTTTATCCACTGGTCCAAACCAATTTGTAATTTCTTTTTTGACCCCTAACCCAAAAAGTTGACCACTTGTGTCATCTCCAATTTCTGGAATAAAACGAACAGTTGCTTCAAAATTTGAGGGCAAACCGACACTAACTTGAACAGTTGGAGTTGGAATACCATTTAGAGGTAAATCATCTCCAAGACCATCTGGCATGGTAAATCTCCTTGTTAATTCTGGGTGATTCCCTCCGTTGATAGTAGGATCTGAATTTGCTGGTATGGTAACTTGAAAAGCATTGTAATCTGCATTTTCACTGGCTAATACAGTAGGAGAGGTATTTGGATTTTGAGTTATTTTGTTGGAAAGACCAAGTGCATTCACATCAAACATTTCTCTAGATGAAGGTGTTGATGAGATGTTGGCACCAATAGTAATATCGAACCCTAAAGTTTTATGAACTTTTGCTGTGTGATACCACCCATTACTCATGCCAAATATAAAACCTTCTGCTGCTGGCCTTGTATATTCTAAAGTTAATTTGTTTGCATCTGAAATATCTGCAAAAAGGATATTTTCTATGCCATTTTGTGCTTTTGTGTTAAAACTTAAAGCAAATAATACTAATGGTGTTATAATCTTTTTCATTTTTT
>JAQWOW010000146.1 GCA_029245665.1 Polaribacter sp.
GCCAACTATCTAAATCTCTAGAAAAATTGAATCTTGAAAATGTAAACGCACCTCCTTTGACGTCATAACCAGATGAATACCCCATTTTCCACTTTGGTGACAATTCTAAATTACCACTAAACATGATACTATGAACACCTATGCTACCTCCATCAATACCGTTGTTTCTGTAACTTGCAGAATAGGCTAAATTTACAGACCAAGGGATATCTGCTTGGTATAGTTTTGTTTCTTTATTTTTATCTTCTTCATCACTATTGATGGCTTTTCTCTGACCATATCTATCTGTAGGATTTATATCTGCACCAATAACATCTGCACCGTTTTGAGCTCCATTTCCTATGTTTTTTTTAGATGTACCTTTGGAATCTTTGTTAAAATCCTTACTAGAAATTGAATAGTTTGCTGTTAAACTAGCATTTGTTAATCTAAAAATATTTGGGTTGAATTGATTTATTCTGGAAATGTATCCATTATTATTAGTAACCACTTTATAGGGGTCTAATGAACCACTTAAATTCACGGCCATTTTATCTTTAAATAATCGAGTTCCTGCTGAAAAATTTACAGGAGACCATCGCAAACTATCAGCAGCAATATTGTAAGAACTACTAAAGTTTAAATTATTTAAAATAGTCACTTTTTCATCCTCTTCGTCACTTTCCGGGTCTTTTGAAGCTACTTTAGCTTCCAGAACATTGTTCAAAGAAATTCCTATAGAATTGCTTAAACCAGAAGAGGGTGCCCCATAAATACCCTGATCAAAAACGGTATAATCTAATAAGTCAGTAGCATCTGCACTTTGTTGAACTTGTTGGAGGTACTTATCTTTAAAATCTGGCCTGTAAGAATAAGAAATAGAAGGTCTAAAAGTATGTCTGATTGTTTTTAAACGTCCTTTTTTAAAATTAAAAGTACCATAAATATTTGTAGATAAACTAATTCCAGCGTTGTATTCTCTATAGCTTTTAAATCCTCTTAATGTATCTGTAATAACAATGTTTTCTGTTATGTCATATTTTTTTTGAATGTAATCAAATTGCCAAGTTTCTTCATAGTTTACACTCGGAGATAGTGTAAAATATTTGAAGGCCTTAATGTTTGTGTTAGTTCCTGTTTTGTGCTGTGCACCAGACCTTGCAGTTTGAAACATTTTGCTAGTAAAAAATTCATCATCAGTAGTATTGATCAAATACTGACCTTGCATGGTATAATTGAAACCCATTTTTTGAATAGGTGTTTTTTGAACGCCACCTTTTCCTGCAAAAGGAAAAATTCTGTTCATATTAACAGTCAACGACGGAAGAGTCATTGTAATTTTTTCTGTATTTGTATTTTGTTGATGAGAGGCCGTTAGGTTCATGTTAAAAGGCGTTCCAACAAATGTTTTACTATAGTTTATGGAAGAATTAAGGGTGTTTGTTTGAGTTTGAGAGATGTTAAACTGATTTTGAGATTCTCTAAAAAATTTGCTACTCCCAAGATTAACAGAAGCTGTAAATCTAGAATTTGGACTTGCTTTTGCATCTTGATTATGAGACCATCTAATATTAAAGTTATTCGCTTTACTATAATCATCAAAACCTCTTATTCCATTAATATTGTTTTCAAAATTAAAGTTAAAAGAACCACTAAAGCGGTACCTTTTTTTATAGTTAGAGGATGTTCTAAGTCCCCAACTTCCATTGGAATAAGCATCACCCAAGACCGTTAAATCTATGTAATCGCTTATGGCAAAATAATACCCACCATTTTGGATACCAATTCCTCTTGAACTACTTCCTGTATCAAAGGCAGGAATTAAAAAACCAGAAACACTTGTTTCACTCATTGGAAAATATGCAAAAGGTAAAAACAAAGGAGTTGGAATATCTACTATAACAAGATTGCTCAGGCCAACAATTATTTTTTTACCAGGAACTATTTTTGCTTTATTTGTAGCGATATAATAATCTGGATTGACTTTTTCTGATGTTGTAAACCTTATTTTTCTGACAAAAACGGTGGAATCATTTACACGCTTGGTTTTTTTACCATATGTAAACATTTCCCCTTGTTTCGTTTTTAAGCCGTATATCAAAGCACGTTTACTTTTAAAATTATAAAGAATAGAATCTTGTTCAGACTCTTCACTTCCTTGTTTAAATACAGGAAGCTGAACATAACTAGTACTGTCTTTTATTCCTTTTGCAAAAAGAGTGTTCTTTTTGTAGTCAATAATAATTATACCTGCTTTTAAATCGATATCTGTATAGGTAATTCGAGCTTCGTTATATAGTTTAACCGTTTTGTCTTTAGCGTTTTGTATTGTATAATCTTTGGCAACATGTAGAATAATATCCTCTATCGTCTCTTTCGATTTTATAGAGTCTACTGCAATCGTATCTTTTTGTTTAAAAGCTAAAAGCTCTCTTTTATCATTATAAATGCTGTCTTTTTTTTGGGTGGAAGTAGTTTCTTTTTTGAAGGCAGGATTTTCTATTTTCTTTTTAGATTTAAGATCTTGAGAGAAGCCCATTTCTATTAAAAATATACAGCAACATAAAAGAATGTATGATCGGTTTGTTTGCAATGCTTTAAATACTATTTTTGTATTGAGGTAAAAATATGCTTCAATATTTGAAGCACCAAATTTACGATGCCAAAATTAGTTAAATTTTATTGATGAAATTTCAAGAAAACGACAAAATTAATACCAAAGTGAAAATTATTTTTCTTTTTTTCATTGGGTTTTCTATTTTAATGAGCTCATCATCAATAGTTGCTCAAAAAGACTACGTAATAGTCATTGATGCTGGCCACGGAGGAAAAGATCCTGGAAACTTAGGAAGTGGTTATAAAGAAAAGAATATTGCGTTAAAAGTAGCTTTAGCTGTTGGTAAAAAACTTGCCATTAAGAAAGACATAAAAGTTCTTTATACAAGAAAAAATGATGTTTTTGTCAATTTATGGAAAAGAGGAGATGTTGCCAATCAAGCAAAAGCAGATTTATTCATCTCTATACATTGTGATTCTCATACATCAAATGCATATGGTGCCGGCACTTTTGTTCTAGGATTGAGAGGTAATAAAAAGAACTTAGAAATTGCGAAACGAGAAAATGCAGTCATATTTAAAGAAGATAATTACAAAGATAAATACAAAGGCTTTGATACAAATTCTGCTGAGTCTGTTATTGGTTTGTCTCTTTTACAAGAAGAAAATTTAGACAAAAGCTTGGCTATCGCAAGCTTAATTCAAAATAATTTTACTTTTAAATTAAAAAGATTAAATAGAAAAGTAAAGCAAGATAATTTTCAGGTTTTAAGAGAAACCATTATGCCAAGTGTTTTGGTGGAGTTGGGCTTTTTAACAAATAAAAAAGAAGGAAGGTACCTTAATTCTAAAAAGGGACAAGATCAAATGGCGGGGGCTATTTCAGAGGCAGTGTTAAAATACATTCACAATTTAAAATTAAACGTTATATCTAATACTGATATTACAATAAAAGCGGTTCATTCTGTTGAATTTAAAATTCAAATTGCATCTGGAAAAAACAAAATAGCAACTAAGTCATTTAATTTTAAGGGGTTAAAAAATGTGCAGAGGGTTTCTGTTGGAAAATTTTATAAATATTATTATGGAAATACAGCAGACTACAAACAAGTGAAAAAATCCTTAAAAACAGCAAAATCTAAAGGATATACCTCTGCTTTTATCGTAGCTTTTAAGGATGGTGAGAAAATATCTGTTCAAGAGGCTGTTAAAATCAAATAGTTTTGGTGGTCTCAAACAAAAAATTAGTAATTTTGTTATCAAAATAAAATTCATGTCTAAAGAATTAAAAACAGGAATCATAGCGATCATTATAACGACCATATTTATATGGGGATACTCCTTTTTGAAAGGACAAAATTTATTTGATACTAATACTCGTTACTTTAATGTTGAATACTCTAACATTGCTGGGCTTACAAAATCTAGCTTTGTTACTATAAATGGATTGAAAGTTGGAAAAATTGATAAGATAAGTTTCAATAAAAATCCAGATAAGAGAGGAGAACTAATAGTTCGTTTTTCTGTTGAAAAGGATTTTATATTTTCTAAAAATAGTATTGTTAAAATATATTCTCCAAACCCTCTAAGCGCATCGAATTTAGCAATAATTCCTCATTATGACTCAGAAAATGCAGTTTCTGGTGATACTTTGAAAGGAGAAATCGAATCAAGTTTATTTACAACTATTGGTGAGCGTTTAGATCCACTTCAAACAAAATTAGAACGCGTAATCGTGAGTGCTGATTCATTGTTTAAAAACCTGAATGCTGTTTTAGATTTAGAAACACAAAAAAGCCTAAAAAATTCTGTTAAAAATATTGAATCTACCTTGTTAGAGGTAAATAAAGTGATGCTGTCTGCAAATACAATGATAGATTCTACTTCGTTAGATTTGAAAGAAAGTATAAAAAACACAAAAATAATTACAGACAATTTTTCTAAAGTTTCAGACACCCTAGTCAATGCAAATATTGGTGAAATTATAAGAAATGCCCAAGTAACCGTTAAATCTGTTAATTTAATGTTAGATGGAATTTATTCAGGAAAAGGTACCATTGGGAAATTGGTAACCGATGACGAATTGTATACTAATATTGCAGCAATGTCTAAAGAATTAGAAGATTTACTCAGGGAAATGAAGCTAAATCCTAAAAGGTTTGTACATTTTTCATTGTTTGGTAAAAAAGCAAAACCATACACACCTAAAAAAGACAAACAGTCAGAAAATAAAGAACTTAACGAATAACCAATTTCTTAAAACTCTTCATAACTATGCAATACCTTCCAAATTTATTTTTTGCATTAGCACTATTGATAGGGCTCGGTTTTTTTGCAATGAATATTCGCAAGTTATACAGAAATATAAAATTAGGTAAAGACATTAACAGAAAAGATAAAAAATCTGAAAGATTAAAAAATATGATGATGATTGCTCTTGGGCAATCAAAAATGGTGAAAAGACCTTTATCTGGCTTCTTACACATTATTGTCTATCTTGGTTTTATCATTATAAACATTGAAGTTTTAGAAATTATTATAGATGGTTTATTTGGAACTCATAGAGTATTCAAAGGATATTTAGGCAATGGATTTTATGGTTTCTTAATTGGTACATTCGAGATTTTAGCAGCCCTTGTTTTTGTTGCTATTGTTATTTTTTGGTTCCGAAGAAATATATCAAATATCAAACGTTTTCTTAGCAAAGAAATGAAAGGTTGGCCTAAAACTGACGCTAATAATATTCTTTATTTTGAAATGATATTAATGACTTTATTTGTAGTAATGAATGCTTCTGATACCCCATTTCAACAAGCTGGAGTAGGAAATCCTATCAGTCGATTTTTTGTTCCTCTTTTTGATGGTTTTTCAACAGAATCCCTTCATATTATAGAAAGAAGTGCTTGGTGGTCTCATATATTAGGAATTTTAATTTTCTTAAACTACTTATTCTATTCAAAACATTTACACATCTTATTGGCATTCCCAAATACTTATTTTGCAAATTTAGAATTGAAAGGAAAATTCAATAATTTAGAGTCCGTTACAAAGGAAGTGAAATTAATGATGGACCCAGAAGCAGATCCTTATGCAACTCCAGCAGAGGGTGTTGAAGAAACCGTTCCAGAAAAATTTGGAGCTTCTGATGTTGCAGATTTAAATTGGGTGCAATTGTTAAATGCATACACTTGTACAGAATGTGGAAGGTGTACATCAGCATGTCCTGCCAATTTAACGGGCAAAGAATTGTCGCCAAGAAAAATCATGATGGATACTCGCGATCGATTAGAGGAAGTAGGTAGGAATTTAGATGCGAACAAAGGAGTTTTTATTGATGATGGAAAGCAGTTATTAAACGACTATATTTCACCTGAAGAATTATGGGCTTGCACAAGCTGTAATGCTTGTGTTGAAGAATGTCCTGTAAACATAGATCCGTTGTCTATCATAACAGACATGAGAAGATATTTAGTAATGGAAGAAAGTGCTGCACCACAAGAATTAAATATGATGATGACCAATGTTGAAAATAACGGTGCTCCTTGGCAATTCAATCAACAAGATAGATTGAATTGGGTAAATGAAGAATAATTAGTTTCTTCTTATAATTAATCAACGTTTCAACAGTTAAAGAATTAAATTATGAACGTTCCTACGATGGCAGATATGATTGCCCAAGAAAAACAACCAGAAGTATTGTTTTGGGTTGGCGCAGCAGGTAGTTATGATGAAAGAGCAAAAAAAATTTCTCGAGCATTTGTAAAAATATTACATCAAGCTAAAGTTGATTTCGCGGTTTTAGGAACCGAAGAATCTTCAACAGGAGATACTGCAAAAAGAGCAGGTAATGAGTTCTTGTTTCAAATGCAAGCAATGATGAATATTGAAATTTTAAATGGGTATAATGTCAAGAAAATTGTTACCTGTGATCCTCATTCATTTAACACATTAAAAAACGAATATCCGAGCTTAGGAGGTAATTATGAAGTTTATCATCATACACAATTCATACAAAATTTAATTTCTGAAGGTCGTTTAAAAATCAATGATACTATTTTAAAAGGTAAAAAAATTACCTTTCATGACCCTTGCTATTTGGGAAGGGCCAATGAGGAGTATGAGTCTCCAAGAAATTTAATAAGGAGACTAGGTGTTAATTTAAAAGAAATGAAACGCAACAAATCTTCAGCTTTGTGCTGTGGAGCTGGGGGGGCACAAATGTTTAAAGATGCTGAAAAAGGGACTAAAGAAATTAATGTTTTAAGAACAGAAGATGCTTTAGAAACCAAGCCGGATATCATAGCTACAGGTTGTCCTTATTGCAATACAATGATGACAGATGGTGTTAAATTTAAAGAGAAAGAAGCGGAGGTTCTGGTGAAAGATATTGCAGAATTAATTGCTGAAGCAAATCAGTTATAGAATAAAGTTCCATTCATTAAAAAGATAGTCAAGACTTTTATTAAAATGATGATCAAAAATTACATAAAAGCAGCTCGTTTAAGAACTTTACCTTTGTCCGTTTCAGGAATTATTGTTGGAAGTAGTATAGGAAATCAAGTGCTTTATAATCATTCTGAATTAAGTCATACTTCTTCTTCTGTATTATCAACTAGCACTTTTTGGTTAGCAATTTTAACAACAATAGGTTTTCAGGTGTTGTCAAATTTTGCAAACGATTACGGAGACGGTATAAAAGGCTCAGATAAAAATAGAACAGGAGAAGCAAGAATGGTTTCGTCTGGAGCAATTACTCCAAGTCAAATGAAGTCTGCCATGATAATCACTACAATTTTTACTTTAACAATCGCTTTGTTACTTATTTATATTGTGTTTGGTAGTGATAATTTTGGCTTTTCTATCTTATTTTTTGGATTAGGAATTGCTTCAGTTGCTGCAGCTATTAAATATACTGTAGGAAATTCAGCCTACGGTTATAATGGTTTTGGAGATGTTTTTGTGTTTTTATTCTTTGGATTATTAAGTGTTGTGGGAAGTTATTTTTTGTATGCAAAAGAAATTAATTTAAAAATATTTTTACCTGCAATTTCTATAGGAATGTTAAGTACGGCGGTCTTAAATTTAAATAATTTAAGAGATAGGGAAGAAGATAAAAAGAACAACAAAAATACATTAGTTGTTAAATTAGGAAAACGAAAAGCAAAAAAGTATCATTATTTTCTAATTTTAGGAGCTTTAGTCTCCGCTTTAATTTATGTTTTTTTAGATTTTAAATCCTTGTATCAACTTATTTTTTTAATTGCTTTTATTCCGTTGATTAAAAATATAAAAACAGTTGCACAAAATGCGGTTTCTGCAGATTTAGATAGTGAACTAAAAAAAGTAGCTTTAAGTACTTTTTTATTTGCTATTCTTTTTGGAATCTCACAAATCTTTTAAAATATAAGTATGAAGACCATAAAAATAATTTTAGGGATTATCTCAGCTTTTGTTCTTGTTTTTTTTCTCACAGGTCTACTGATTAAAGAAACAAATTACAGTTCTCAAGTTTTTGTAAATAAATCAATTGATGAAGTTTTTTATTCATTTAATAATATAGAAAATAGAAAATATTGGATTCCAGAAGTAAATTCTATTGAGGTTATAAAAGAGAACCCCGGAAAAATTGGAAGTGTTTATAAAGTTATTATTGACAATCAAGGGCAAGAAATTACAATGACAGAAAAAGTTTTAGCTTACGTGAAAAATGAAAAGCTTACCCTATTCTTTGATGCTGAAAACATGTTGAAGAGAAATGACTATCTTTTTACGGAAAAAAAAGGAGTTACAATGATCACTCTAAACTCTAGTTGTCAAAGTGAATCCTATATAATGGCATGTTTGTATCCATATTTTAAGGGAACATTTCAAGGGCAAGACCAAGCTTATTTGAATAATTTTAAAGCACTTATAGAAAAAAAAGAACCCAAAAGTTGATCAAAGCTACTTATAAAAAATACCTCCTAAATTTTAAAAACCCAAGTGGAACATCACGCGGAATCCTAAAGACAAAAGAAACTTGGTTTTTTATTTTAGAAGAAAACGGTAAACTCGGAATTGGAGAGACGGGATTATTTAGAGGCTTAAGTATAGATGAAGTTTATAATTATGAAAATAAACTCATGTGGGTTTGTGCAAATATTTCAAGAGGTTTGGACTTTTTATTAAAAGAACTTTGTAACTTTCCTTCTATACAATTTGGTATAGAGCAAGCTTTTTTGTCTCTTAGAAGCGAAACACCATTTGAATTATTTCCTTCCTTGTTTACAGAGGGGAAAAAAGTAATTCCAATAAACGGTCTAGTTTGGATGGGGGATAAGGAGTTCATGAAAAATCAAATTAAAGATAAAATAGAAACGGGTTTTTCATGTATTAAAATGAAAATTGGAGCGATAGACTTTGAGGCAGAAATTGAGTTGTTAAGAACTATTAGAAATGAATTTTCATTGCAGGAAATCGAATTAAGAGTAGACGCGAATGGTGCTTTCAATCCAAAGAATGCTCTTGAGAAATTAAAAAAATTATCAGAATTAGAGATCCATTCTATCGAACAACCAATCAAGCAAGGTCAAGTTCAAGAAATGGCAGCATTGTGTCTAGAATCACCTCTACCTATCGCTTTAGATGAAGAATTAATTGGCGTATTTTCTTTACAAGAAAAAAAGAAATTATTGGCAACAATTAAACCCCAGTTCAT
>JAQWOW010000159.1 GCA_029245665.1 Polaribacter sp.
TTGGCTTTAAGAATTATTGAAAGAAAAGTATCCAGAATTTTATTTGACAAACGGATAATTTCTCTAGACCTAGCAAGTTTGGTTGCTGGCACAAAGTACCGCGGGCAATTTGAAGAACGCATGAAAGCTCTAATGAATGAACTAGAAAAAAATGAAGACATCATTTTATTCATAGATGAAATCCATACCATTGTTGGTGCCGGAGGCGCAACAGGTTCATTAGATGCTTCTAACATGTTAAAACCGGCTTTAGCAAGGGGTGAAATACAATGTATTGGGGCAACTACGTTGGATGAATTTAGAACAAATATCGAAAAAGATGGTGCACTAGAACGTCGTTTTCAAAAGGTAATTGTAGATCCAACTTCTGTAGATGAAACCATACAAATTTTACAAAATATAAAAAGCAAATACGAAGAACATCATCATGTAAATTATACTGATAATGCTATTGAGGCTTGTGTAAAATTAACCAATAGATATATGACCGATAGATATCTTCCAGACAAAGCAATTGATGCTTTGGATGAAGCTGGGTCTAGAATTCATATCACTAATATTGTAGTTCCAAAACAAGTATTAGAATTAGAAACTCAATTAGAAATTATAAGAGATAAAAAAACAAAGGCTGTTAACGGCCAGAAATACGAAGAGGCTGCTAAGTTACGAGATGACGAAAAGAATATGGAAGCTGCTTTAGATTCTGCTCAAAAACAATGGGAGGATGATGCTAAATTAAATAGAGAAATTGTTACTGAAGACAATGTCTCTGAAGTGGTCTCTATGATGACTGGAATCCCTGTAAATAGAGTCGCAGAAGCAGAAAGCAATAGATTACAGGAATTACCTGACCTCATTAAAGGAAAAGTAATTGGCCAAAATGAAGCAGTAACGAAAGTTGTAAAATCAATACAACGAAATAGAGTTGGCTTAAAAGACCCTAATAAACCGATTGGTTCTTTTATTTTTCTAGGACAAACAGGTGTTGGTAAAACGCAATTGGCAAAAGTTTTAGCGCGTGAATTGTTTGATTCTGATGATTCTTTAATTAGAATTGACATGAGTGAATACATGGAAAAATTTGCTATTTCTCGTTTAATTGGAGCACCTCCAGGATATGTTGGTTATGAAGAAGGAGGACAGTTGACTGAAAAAGTTAGAAGAAAACCCTACTCTGTTATCTTATTAGATGAAATCGAAAAAGCACATCCAGATGTGTTCAATACCTTGTTACAAATTCTGGATGATGGTTATATTACCGACAGTCTTGGTCGAAAAATTGATTTTAGAAATACTATAATTATTATGACTTCTAACATTGGTGCTCGTCAATTAAAAGACTTTGGTGGTGGAGTTGGTTTTGGTACCTCATCTAAAAAAGAACAAGCAGACGCGCATGCAAAATCTGTAATTGAAAATGCTTTAAAGAAATCTTTTGCTCCAGAGTTCTTAAATAGAATAGATGATGTCATTGTCTTTAATGCTCTTGAAAAAGAAGACCTTCACACGATCATAGACATTGAACTAGACATGCTACTCAAAAGAATCTCTGATTTAGGCTATACACTGAATCTAAGCGAAAAGGCGAAAGATTATATAGCTGACAAAGGGTTTGACAAAAAGTATGGAGCAAGACCGCTTAAAAGAGCAATACAGAAATACATTGAAGATGCTTTGGCAGAAGAAATTGTTAATTCTAAACTATCTGAGGGAGATACAATCAATATGGATTTAGATGAAAAAAACAATAAGCTCAGCATTAAAATTAAAAAAGGGAAGAAAAAACCAGAAATAAGAACAGAAACTGAATCTTAAAAATTAAAACAACTCTTTAGCATCAATTTCAAGAGTTGAAATAAATTCAGATGCTTTATGAATATCATACTGCAAAACTCTATCTTCTTGAACTATAGAAACTTCTTTTCTAAACAAACCAACCATGCTCTCTATAAAAGGAGAGCTTTTTGCATTTCCAAAACTCAATGCTTGTGAGGCCGTAAAAAGTTCTACTGCGAGTATTGTTTGTAAATTATCTACTACTTTTTTACATTTTGTAGCGGCATTTGCCCCCATAGAAACATGATCTTCTTGACCATTACTAGATTCAATAGAATCTACACTTGCTGGAGTCGCGTATTGTTTATTCTGACTTACAATACTTGCTGCTGTATATTGTGGAATCATAAATCCAGAATTCAATCCGGGATTTAACACTAAAAAAGGAGGTAAATGTCTATGGCCAGAAACTAATTGATACGTTCTTCTTTCTGATATATTGCCTAATTCAGAAATTGCAATTGCTAAAAAATCGAACCCCAATGCTAAGGGCTGTCCGTGAAAATTTCCTCCTGATATAATTTCATCTTCATCTACAAAAATATTTGGGTTGTCAGTAACCGAGTTTATTTCCGTTAAAAATGTATTCGTTACAAAACGGATTGTATCTTTAGTTGCCCCGTGAACTTGCGGCATACACCTAAAAGAATAGGGATCTTGTACATGTTGTTTCTCTTGAGAAATCAAACAACTGTCCTTTAACAACTCCTTAATTCTTCTTGCTGTTTTTAGCTGTCCAATATGCGGTCTTGCAAGATGAATTAGCTCGTTAAAAGGCTCTATTCTTCCATCAAAACCCTCTAAAGAGGTGGTTCCAATTACGTCTGCTAAGTAGGATAATTTGTGTGCTTTTAAAAGAGTGCTTATTCCATAGGCAGACATGAATTGAGTTCCGTTCAATAAGGCTAAACCTTCTTTAGACTGAAGCTTAATTTTGTCCCATGAGAAAATTTCTAACATTTTTTGTGAAGGCATCTTTTCTTCTTGATAATAGACCTCTCCGAGGCCAATTAAAGGTAAAGACAAATGGGCTAAAGGAGATAAATCACCAGAGGCACCAAGGGAACCCTGTTCATAAATTACGGGAATAATTCCATTATTATAAAATTCTATCAACCTCTGTACAGTTGCTAATTGCACCCCAGAATGGCCATGACTCAAGGCCTGAATCTTAAATAAAATCATCAGTTTTACTATCTCAATAGGTACTTCATCTCCGGTACCACATGCATGACTCATTACTAAATTCTCTTGAAGTTTCTGTAGGTTATGATCGTTAATCTTTACATTGTATAAAGCTCCAAAACCGGTATTGATACCATAAATTGGCTTCGAAATCGATTTCGTTTTAACATCCAAATAAGACCTGCATTTTTGTATTCTTTCAATGGCAGTATCAGAAAGGACTAACTTTGTATCCAAAGAAATAATTTCTTGAATCTTAGAGAGATC
>JAQWOW010000178.1 GCA_029245665.1 Polaribacter sp.
CCGAATTCAGCAATTAGAAAACATAAAAACTATTATCCTGCTTGCCAAAGCAGGTGCAAACCCATTTTAAATCATATGCTAAAAGGAATTAAAATGGATGCTAATTTATTACTGGTAAATCTGGCAGAAAAACAAGATTTAGAAATTATTTATGAAGATGCTGCTTTGATTGTTGTAAATAAACCTACTGAATTTTTGTCTGTTCCCGGAAAGGACATTGCCGATTCTGTTTATACTCGAATTAAAAAAAAATTTCCAGATGCTACCGGCCCTTTAATTGTTCATCGATTAGACATGTCTACTTCTGGAATTATGGTCCTTACCAAAACGAAAGAAGCGAATACAATTTTACAGAGTCAGTTTATCAATAGAACAATCAAAAAAAGATACGTTGCTTTATTAGATGGAAATGTAACCGAAGATAAAGGAAGTATTAAACTTCCGTTGCGAGTTGATTTAGAAGACAGACCGAAACAATTAGTAGATTTTAAATTTGGTAAAAATGCCGAGACAAAATGGGAAATTATCAAAAGAGAAAATAATAAAACGAGCGTTTATTTTTATCCAATTACCGGAAGAACACACCAACTAAGAGTTCATGCTGCTCATAAAGATGGATTAAACATACCTATTGTAGGAGATGATTTATACGGAACAAAAGAAAATAGATTGCATTTACATGCAGAGTTTATTGAGTTTTCGCATCCTTTAACAAACAAAACAATCTGTTTTACTGTTGCTGCTGATTTTTAAAAAAAAGAAAATTCTATTCCTAAAGAAATACTATCTATTTTGTTGTTTTCGAAACCAATAATCCCTTTTCTATGAAAATCTAATCGAACAATTGTATTCCATCTACCTGTTCCTTTTACCTGGGTCCCCAAACCTAAACGATAGTAGCTCCCGTCTGGAAACTCTATAGAGGGCCTCCACATTTTTCCATAACTTACTTCTGTAAAAAATTGATCTCCTTGATTTTCGGTGATGATATATTTCACACTACTATAGGTTGGATATGCACTTAGTGCATAATTCCAATGATAATCAAAGCCTCCATTTATACTTATAGCGAATCTCTTTTTAAACTCGTAGCCAAAACCCATTCTAAGAAAGATTGCCGATGGGATTATGAGAGGCTCTCCATCATCTGGATCTAGTGTATGATGTTCGTTGATACCAAAAGTTAGGTTTGCGGCTCCTGTAAAGAATGGTTTTCCCAGTTTTTCTTGTGAAAAGGAAATCAATGGTGCGAAAAAGAGTAAAATTAGAATGTATTCTTTTTTCATGTTATAAATTTAGAATACGGTCATTTAAACAAAAACCAGACCAATTCATAACTTTCAAAAAAATGAACTCTTCAATATTTTTAAAAATGCATCTCTATCAACTTCTTTTGCCCCCAAACTTGCTAGATGTTCATTGTAAATTTGACAATCTATTAATGTGTACTCTTTGTTTTTGGCTAAATGTATAAATGCTAATTTTGAAGCATTCGAAACTTTACTAAACATGCTTTCTCCGCAAAATATATTATTTATTTCTACACCATAT
>JAQWOW010000194.1 GCA_029245665.1 Polaribacter sp.
TGATGTTCGAAACTTCATAAAGACAGACAGTAATTACAGAGATGCAAAAGTAGATTGGGAGCTAACAAAAGAAATTATTAGCAATAAATTAGATGCTTCTAAATTAAATATTACACAAGGGTTTATTGCAGCAAACGACACCGAAAATACGACTACTTTGGGTAGAGAAGGTTCTGATTATACCGCTGGTATTTTTGCATATTGTTTAAATGCAGATAGTGTTACCATTTGGAAAGATGTTCCTGGAGTTTTAAATGCAGACCCACGAGTGTTTCCAAAGACAACCTTGCTAGCACAAATTTCTTATGAAGAGGCTATAGAAATGGCGTTCTATGGTGCTTCAGTAATTCATCCAAAAACACTACAACCGCTAGAAAGAAAAGAAATTCCGTTATTGGTACGTTCTTTTATAAATCTTGAAGAAACCGGAACAAGGGTAACTAAAGGAGCAAGATTAGTGCCTTATACACCTTGTTTTATTGTAAAGAAAAATCAGATTTTAGTTTCTATTTCTGCATTAGATTTTTCTTTTATGGTAGAAAATAATATCAGTTATATTTTTCAGAAATTACATGAGTATCAGTTAAAAGTGAATCTAATTCAGAATTCTGCCATCAGTTTTTCTGTTTGTATAGACAATAAATTTAATATGTTTGATGCCTTTTATGATGAGTTAAAAACTCAATTTAAAATAGACGTTCAGAAAGGGGTAGATCTATATACGATTCGTCATTTTGATGAAAAAGCTATTCTAGATATTGAAGCAAAAGGAAAATCCCTTCTAACACAAGTTAACAAAGAAACCTCACAAATTGTCGTGAATCCAAATTAAAAAAAAAATACAGTTTCAAATTTTTTAGTAAGTTTGTGTAAAGCTCTAAAAAAAACTTATGGCATTGGTAACATCTAAAGAGATTGCTCAAGTAATTGGTTTGCATAAGTTTGGGTTTCTGGGCACTTTTATTGGATGGATCTTGTTAAAAATACTTCGTATTTCTGCCATCAACAGAATTTATGAGAATAATAAGAATAAGTCAAATTTAGATTTTTTAAACGGTGTTTTAGAGGATTGTAATATCAAATTTGAAATACCAGAAGAAGATTTAAAAAGAATTCCAAAAGAGGGGCCTTTCATTACAATTTCGAATCATCCTTTAGGGGGAATCGATGGTGTTTTATTATTGAAACTTCTGATTGAAAAAAGAACAGATTATAAAATTATCGCTAATTTTTTATTGCATCGAGTTGCTCCTTTAAAGCCTTATGTGATGCCAGTTAATCCTTTTGAAAATAAAAAAGATGCAAAATCTAGTGTTTCAGGAATCAAAAGTGCACTATTACATTTAAGAGCGGGTAAACCTTTGGGTATTTTTCCTGCAGGGGAAGTTTCTACTTATAAAGAGGGAAAATTGAATGTGGATAAGCCTTGGGAAGAAGGTGCTGTTAAATTGATTAAAAAAGCAAACGTTCCAATAATACCTATTTATTTTCATGCAAAAAATAGCTGGCTTTTTTATTTTTTATCAAAAATTTCGGATACTTTAAGAACTGCAAAACTACCTTCAGAAGTAATTTCACAAAGAGGCAAGGTGATTAGAGTAAGAATCGGAAAACCAATTTCTGTGAAAGATCAAGATGCTTTTAGAGAAATGCCAGCCTTTTATGAATTTATCAGAAAGAAAACCTATATGTTGGCCAACCCTTTCGAGAAAGCACATAAAATACTTTCCCCTAAAAACATCAAAATAAAAAAAACAGTAAAAAAAATTACTGCACAAAAAAATTCAACATTATTTATAAAGGAAGTTGAAGCTTTGAGAAAGGCAGAAGGTAGATTGTTAGAAAGCAAAAGCTATGAAGTTTTTTTTGCAAATGCAAAAGATATTCCGCATTTGTTATATGAAATCGGCAGATTACGTGAAATTACTTTTAGAGATGTCGGAGAAGGCACCAACAAATCGATTGATCTAGATAAATATGATACTTATTATTATCATATGTTTTTATGGGATAGTACCAAAGAGTGTCTTGTTGGAGCATATAGGATGGGGCT
Source organism: Polaribacter sp. (assembly GCA_029245665.1). Taxonomy (GTDB): domain Bacteria; phylum Bacteroidota; class Bacteroidia; order Flavobacteriales; family Flavobacteriaceae; genus Polaribacter. Next base: position 2,054 of record JAQWOW010000194.1, read on the forward strand.
TGGTGGAGAAATTTTTAAGAATTACGGTATCAATGGTTTTTATGTACATACTCTTTTTAGAATAGAACCTGAATTGCATCAAATGATGGAGAATACTATAGAAATGGGGCGTGCCTTTATTATTAAAGAATACCAACAAAAGCCCATGCCACTTTTTTTATTATGGAAAGGAATTGTACATGTAACATTGCGCTACCCCAAATACAAGTATTTAATGGGAGGAGTTTCTATCAGTAATAAATTTTCAGAATTCTCAAAATCGTTAATGATAGAGTTTATGAAATCTCATTATTATGATCCCTACATTGCACAATATATTCATCCAAAAAAAGAATATAAGGTAAAATTAAAAGATGGAGACAAAGATTTTGTTTTTGATGCCACCAAAGCAGATTTGCAAAAATTTGATAAAATTATTGATGAAATTGAGCCTGGTGTTCTTCGAATTCCGGTTTTGATAAAAAAATATGTCAAGCAGAATGCTCGTTTAGTCGCTTTTAATGTAGATCCCAAATTTAACAATGCGGTAGATGGATTAATGTATATTAAGGTCTCAGAGATTCCAGAAAGCACCGTAAAACCAGTTATGGAAGAATTTCAAGCGGAACTAGAGCGTAAAATGACAGACCTATAGAGCGTATTTATTTTTTTTGAATTTAATATCAAGTCACAAGGAGTTTTTTGTAAGAGAAATAGCTGAAATGTTTTGTATTACCTGACAAAAATGCAGGTATTGTACTTGGTATAGTTTTCGCTTCTATAAGTTCATAAAACGACAAGAATGAAAACTTTTTTAAAAATAGTATTATTAGCTTTAGCGGTATCAATTTTATCAAATACGTTGCCTGGGATTTCAGTTGAAGATTATGTGTCTTCAATTATTGTTGCTGTGGTAATATCCCTTCTGAATATATTTGTTCGCCCCCTTTTAATTTTTTTCACTCTACCAGCAACCATTATTACTTTAGGCTTATTTCTTTTCGTCATTAATGCATGTATTGTTTTATTAGCAGATCAATTAGTTGATGGATTCGAAGTTTCAGGTTTTTTCACAGCGTTATTATTCAGTGTTTTATTGTCTGTTTTTAGGTCTGCATTATTTTCATTATTGAAATGAAGATTCTAAATATAGAATAACCAAACAAAAATACTGAAATAGAAGTATTTAAGATTTGTACAAACAATTAAAATGATTAAGTTTGCACTCGATTTTTTAAAGAATAAGAGAATAAGAAATGAATATTACAAAAGAAAACATAGACGCGTTAAACGCAGTTGTAAAAGTTGATATCGTTGCTGATGATTATCAAGCAAAAGTAACACAGCAATTAACTGATTATCGTAAAAAGGCAGATGTTCCTGGTTTTAGAAAAGGACATGTACCAATGGGAATGATCAAAAAGCAATATGGGAAATCTATTATGATAGATGAGGTTAATAAGCTTATACAAGAATCTTTAAATAAGTTTTTAGCCGAAGAAAAATTAGATATTTTAGGAAACCCTATTCCAAGAATGAAAGAAGATTTTGATTGGGCTGCTGAAACTTTTTCTTTTGAATTTGAATTAGGTTTAGCCCCAAAATTTGATGTAAATTTAAAATCTAAAAAGAAAGTTACTCAATATAATATTGTAGCAACCGATGAATTAATTGATGAAGAGGTTAAGAATATTCAAAATCGATACGGTAAAATAAGTCCTTTAGATGAAGCTACCGAACATTCTAAAATAACAGGAACTTTTGTCAACGAGGAGAACGAAATCAACAAAAAATCTACATTTTTAGCAACCGACCTTAAGGGAAAGACAAACGAGAAGAAAATAATAGGAGCAAAGGTAGGTGATGTAATTGAGTTAGGAAGTAAGAAATTATTTAAAGACGATCATAAATCAGAACAACATTTGGGTGTTTCTCACGATTTAGACGTTAAAGTTTCTTTTACTGTAGAAGAAATTACAGAAACAGAACCAGCGGAGTTAGACAAAGAATTATTTGATAAATTATTTTCTGACGGAAGTGTAAACTCTGTAACTGAATTAAGAGTAAAGATTAAAGAAGATGCAGAAAAGCAGTTTCAACAACAAGGAGATCAACATTTATTAAATGCAATAACTGAGCATTTAGTTGAAAATACAAAATTCGATTTGCCGTCAGATTTCTTAAAAAAATGGTTGGCAACTGCTGGAGAAAAAGAATTGTCTTCTGATGAAGCAACTGCAGAGTATGAGAAGTCTGAGAAAGGATTGCGTTATCAATTAATCGAAGGGAAGATTATGAATGATAATGACATAAAATTAGATTATGCAGAATTGGTAGACTATGCAAAAGGATTTATTCGAACTCAAATGGCTCAATTTGGAAACATGAATCCTGAAGAAAAAGAATTAGATGATATTGCTGGCAGAATCCTTCAAAATAAAGAAGAAGCTCAGAAGTTACAATCTCAATTAATGAGTCAAAAATTATTGACTTTCTTCAAAGAGAACATGAATTTTAAATCCAAAGAGCTTTCTTATGAAGACTTCATTAAAGAAGTTTACAAGTAACACCCAAGTATTCATATTTTTATTATTGAATCAAAGACGAAAACAAAAATTTAAAAAATAAATAGTTTCAAACCTGAATTGTTAAATTCAGGTTTTTTTAGGAACTAACTGAAACATAATAGTTATAAATTGTTCTTATATTTACCATATTAAATTTAAAACAGAATCAAGAAATGGATTACGGAAAAGAGTTCGAAAAATACGCAACAAAACATCACGGTATAAATAGTACATATTTTGGTAAAATTACAAGTAGTTTAACACCATATATTATGGAAGAACGTCAGATGAATATCACTCAAATGGATGTTTTTTCTCGTTTGATGATGGATAGAATTATCTTTTTAGGAACAGGTATTAATGACCAAGTGGCGAATATAATTCAAGCTCAACTACTATTTTTAGAAAGTGTAGATGCTAATAAAGACATTTCAATATACATCAATTCTCCCGGTGGTGGAGTTTATGCAGGCTTAGGTATTTATGATACAATGCAATTTATCAAACCAGATGTAGCAACAATTTGTACAGGTATGGCTGCTTCTATGGGTGCCGTTTTAATGTGTGCAGGAGAAAAAGGAAAGCGCTCCGCTTTACCGCACTCTAGAGTCATGATCCATCAACCTCTTGGAGGTGCTCAGGGGCAGGCTTCTGATATTGAAATTACAACAAGAGAAATTTTAAAATTGAAGGATGAATTATATGCAATTATTGCAAACCATTCAGGACAAACTAAGGAAAAAGTTCATGCTGATTCTGACAGAGATTATTGGATGAAAGCAGAAGAAGCAAAAGCTTACGGAATGATTGATGAAGTTTTAGTAAGAAAATAAATCCAGTGGATAATTGCCGAAAAGAATAAAGCGAATATAATGTCTAAAGAAGAAAACTTAGAATGTTCATTTTGTGGACGAAAAAAAGCAGAAACAGATTTGTTAATTGCAGGGATGGATGCTCATATTTGTGATACATGTATTGAACAAGCGCACGGAATTGTAGAAGAGGAAGTTTCTGGTTCAAAATCTGACAGTTTATCAAAAGATTTAATGCTAAAAAAACCTAGAGAAATCAAGAGTTTTTTAGATCAATATATCATTGGTCAAGATGAAACTAAAAGAGCAATGGCCGTTGCTGTTTACAATCATTATAAGCGTTTATTACAAGACAAAGGTACAGAAGATGATGTTCAGATTGAAAAGTCTAATATTGTTTTAGTTGGAGAAACAGGAACAGGTAAAACACTCGTTGCAAGAACTATTGCTAAAATGTTAAACGTACCCTTTTCTATTGTAGATGCTACCGTGCTAACTCAAGCAGGTTATGTTGGAGAAGATGTAGAAAGCATTCTAAGCAGACTGTTGCAAGCTGCAGATTACGATGTAGAAAAAGCAGAAAGAGGGATCGTTTTTATCGATGAAATAGATAAAATTGCTCGAAAAGGTGACAATCCTTCTATTACTAGAGATGTTTCAGGTGAAGGAGTTCAACAAGCCCTGTTAAAATTATTAGAAGGGTCTGTTGTAAATGTTGCGCCAAAAGGGGGTAGAAAACATCCTGAGCAAAAATTCATTGAAGTAAATACAAAAGATATTTTATTTATTGCAGGTGGTGCTTTTTCTGGAATCGATAGAATTATAGGAAATCGTCTAAATAGACAAGCTGTAGGTTTTGGAGCATCTTTAGATGAAGATAAAATTGATGAAGAAAACCTATTGCAATATATTACCCCTGTAGATTTAAAATCATTTGGTTTAATTCCTGAAATTATAGGACGTCTACCCGTATTGAGTTATATGAACCCTCTAGATGCAAAAACATTGCGTGCGATTTTAAC
>JAQWOW010000204.1 GCA_029245665.1 Polaribacter sp.
TTTACAGACTTTATTTTACTGATTTCTCTGGGGGTAGTTCTGGAAATTTATCATTTAACTTTGAAAACGTTACACAAGCATTAGGCATTGAAAAAGTAGGTGAAAATATAACTTTTGGAGTATATCCAAACCCAGTAAAACTAGATAAGAAAATCAATATTATTTTTGACATTCAAAAAGTAGAACTAAATGATAATATTGTTGAAATTTATAATTTAGTAGGTAAAAGAGTTTTAAGAACTAAAATAACGAATACTCAAGGTTTTTATGAAAAAGAAATAGATTTAAATAGTTTAAATTCAGGAGTATATATATTAAAATTCAATTCAGGAGGATATCAAAAATCTAAAAAAATAGTTATCCAATAGATTCTGTATAAGATAGTTTTGTATTTGAATTTTTATAAGAAAGACCTTTTAAACAACAGTTTAGAAGGTTTTTTATTGACTATAATTCTTGATTACCATCATTCTTTTTTCAGTAGAGTTTTTGTCAAATGATCGTATATATAATGATTCTTTACTCCAGATAAAACAATACTTTGTGATCCATTTTTAAAGCTCCAATTTTTCTGCCAAATACTTAGCAGTATAAGACTTTTTATTTTTAGCCAATTCTTCTGGAGTTCCCTGGAAAATAAGATTCCCTCCATTTTTTCCACCTTCTAACCCTAAATCAATGACATGATCAGCACATTTTATGAGTTCTATATTGTGTTCAATCACAATGATAGAATGCCCTTTTTCAATCAAAGCAGTAAAAGACGCTACTAATTTTTTGATGTCGTGAAAATGCAGACCTGTTGTAGGTTCATCAAAAATAAAAAGGGCTTTGTCTTTCGTATTTCCTTTGACCAAAAAGGAGGCTAATTTAATTCTTTGCGCTTCACCACCAGAAAGAGTAGAAGAGGATTGTCCTAATTGAACATACCCCAAACCAACATCTTGTAGAGGTTTTAGCTTTTGTGAAATTTTAGTCACTAAATTTTCTGAGAAAAATTGAACAGCATCATCTATCGTTAAGTTTAGAATATCGTCAATTGATTTTCCATCAAACTTTACTTCTAAAATTTCCTTTTTAAAACGTTTCCCATTACACACATCACATTCTAAATGTACATCTGCCATAAATTGCATTTCTATAGTAACTTCACCCTCTCCTTTACAAACTTCACAGCGTCCACCTTCAACGTTAAAAGAAAAATGTTTTGGCTTATAATTTCTAATTTTTGAGATCTTCTGATTTGAATACAACATTCGAATATCATCATAAGCCTTTATATAAGTTACAGGATTGGATCGGGAGGAGCGACCAATAGGATTTTGATCTATAAATTCTATGTGTTTTATATTTTCAAAATTTCCTTTTATTTCTGTATGTTGGCCAATTTTTTCACCATAACCAATTATTTTTTTTTGCATGGATGGGTATAAAATATTTTTCACTAAAGTACTTTTCCCAGAACCAGAAACTCCGGTAATTACAGACAAACAATTTAGTGGAAAAGTCACGTCAATATTTTGCAAATTATTTTCTCTTGCGCCAATTATTTGAATACTAAATTTTGAGGTCCTACGTTTGGAGGGGACTTCAATTTTTAGCTCCTCATTTAAGTATTTAGCTGTTAATGAATTAGAATTTAAAATTTCTTTAAAATCACCTTCAGCGACCACATTCCCGCCGAATGTTCCGGCTTCTGGACCAATGTCAATAATATGGTCTGCTTCTTTCATGATGTCTTCATCGTGTTCCACCACCACAACGGTATTTCCTAAGTTTCGTAAATCCTTCAGAACTCCAATCAATCTCTCTGTATCTTTAGGATGCAAACCAATACTAGGTTCATCTAAAATATACATAGATCCCACTAAAGAACTACCTAAGGATGTTGCTAGGTTGATCCGTTGACTCTCACCTCCAGAGAGCGTATTTGAAGCTCTATTAATTGTTAAATATGAAAGGCCAACATCGGTTAAAAATTGCAATCTATTGTTGATTTCTGTCAACAAACGTTTTCCAATTTTTAGCTCGTACTTATCTAGTTCAATATTTTTAAAAAAGTCTGATAATTCATCCAGAGGTAGGGTAACTAATTCAGAAATTGTTTTATCATTAATTTTAACATAATTGGTTTCTTCACGCAAGCGTGAACCATTACATGTTGTACATTTTGTTTTTCCTCGATACCGAGAGAGCATCACTCTATTTTGAATTTTATAACTCTTTTCTTCCAGAGCATTAAAAAAATGATGAATTCCGTTAAATGATGCATTGCCATTCCAAACAATTTCTTTCTGTTTGACAGAAAGCTCAAACCAGGGTTTGTGAATCGGAATATCAAACAAATAAGCGACTTCTATGAGGGCTTCTTTGTAATGCTTGTAAGCATCTGTTCTAAAAGGAAATATACAATCTTCAAAAATGGATAATCCCGTGTTTGGGATGACCAATTCTTGATCAATTCCAACTACATTACCATACCCTTGACAAGTCGGACAAGCTCCGTAAGGATTGTTAAAACTAAATAAATGAGTATTCGGTTCTAGAAAAGACATGCCATCTAAATCAAATTTATTGCTAAATTCAGACACCAAATGATCTTCTAAGTTCTCTATAAAACAAATTCCTTTACCTTCAAAAAAAGCAGTTTGAATAGCATCTGAAACTCTGTTGTAAAAATCTTCGTTATCTTTGGTAATGATTCTGTCAACAACTAGATACAATGCCTCATTATTGAATTTATCTTGTGGTAAATCCGAAATTCTATATACTTTACCATTCCATTTTAGACGTGCATAACCTTGTTGTTCTAAAACTTGTAATACGGTTTTTAAATCTCGATTTTCATCAATTATAATCGGTGATAAGAGAAGTAGTTTTGTATTTTTTTCAAATTCTTTTATAAAATTTACGACATCAGAGACGGTATCTTTCTTTACTTTTTTTCCAGAAATGGGAGAGAAGGTTGTGCCAATTCTTGCATACAGTAACTTTATGTAATCGTATATTTCTGTTGATGTACCAATTGTAGAACGCGGGTTTGTGGCGTTTACTTTTTGCTCAATAGCAATTGCAGGTGCTATTCCTTTTATATACTCTACTTTTGGTTTGTGTAATTTTCCTAAAAATTGGCGTGCATAGGAACTCAAACTTTCAACATAACGTCTTTGACCTTCTGCATATAATGTATCAAATGCTAAGGAGGATTTTCCCGAACCAGAAACTCCTGTTATTACGATTAGCTTGTTTCTTGGTATGACAACATCAATATTATTTAAATTATGGAGTTTTGCTCCTTTTATTATAATGTTTTCTTTTGGACTTACTTCTGAAATACCTCTCTTCATGTATCAATTAATATTGCCTATAAAAATACTATTTTTTAAACCATTTTATAAAAATATATATGAAATATCTTAAATAATTTGTTGTTTAAAAAAATAATAATGATATTTGAAATTGAAAATAATCACCAAACTAATTCCATATAGTTAAAAAACTACTTTTATATTATTAATTTTTAATAAATTATAAGAACTACCTGTTCTTTTAAAAAAGTTGTTATGGTGAAAAAAAAATCAATTGCAGACAGTACCCTGGTTCGTGACTATATCCAGGGCAAAGAAGCTTCTTTAGAGATTTTAATAAAAAGACATCAGCAAAGGCTGTTAAATTTCATTTACAGTAAGGTTCAAGACAGAGAGGTAACTGAAGATGTTTTTCAAGATACTTTTATAAAAGTAATTAGAACCCTAAAAAAAGGGAATTACAACGAAGAAGGTAAATTTTTACCGTGGGTTATGAGGATAGCTCACAATTTAGTAATCGATTATTTTAGAAAGTCTAACAGAATGCCTTCCTTTAAAAATACAGATGAATTTGATATATTTTCTGTTTTAGGTGACGGAAATCTAAATGCAGAAAGACAAATGATTCAAGAGCAAATCTATAACGATGTTAAAGCTCTTGTTGAAGAGTTGCCAGAAGAGCAAAAAGAAGTTTTAGTGATGCGCATGTACAAAGACATGAGTTTCAAAGAAATAAGCGAAAACACTGGAGTTAGTATAAATACAGCGTTAGGTAGAATGCGGTATGCTCTAATTAATATGAGAAAATTAATAGAACAGCATAAAATTATTTTAGTTAATTAATACTAAACATATAAAAGTATCGTTATTAATTTATAACAAGTTAATAATTGAAATTATATGATGCAACTTTACTCAACAAAAAAGTCATCTTGTATTCAGGTGCAACCAAAAAAAGAAACAATTCAATTTTTGATTAATTTTTCCAAATCGCTCACTTTTGTAAAAATTAAATCAAAAGATTCTATTGAATTGAATTTGAATTAAATGAAAAAAAGCTTCCACATTTGTGGAAGCTTTTTTTAAGACTTTTTCTTACGATAATATTCACTTAAGACAGATTTTCTTCCAAT
>JAQWOW010000223.1 GCA_029245665.1 Polaribacter sp.
CGACTTAAAACAGCATCATTTTATTTATTTAGATAATTCTTTGAGCACAAATACAATGGGTGAAAGAGGAAATTTACTACAAATAGCAGCACAAGATATTATAGAAAATACTTCAGAAAAAGAAACCTATTCTCTCCAAACAAACTCAAATTTTTATGATAAGTTAACTAAAGATGAGCTCAGAAAAATCCTATTAGAGATTAAAGAAACGTCAAAAAAAATAGATATATCTACAATTCTACTAAAATTTAAAACTAAAAAAAATAATTCAACTAAAGATTTAAATAAATTAACACTAATATCTGATTTTCAAAATATTGATATAAAAAAGTTTACAAATGTAACCTCTTCTTTTTCAGCGATAAAATTAAAATCTTCAATAAAAAGTAATATTTCTATTGACAGTGTTTTTATTAGCAATACCAATACCGCTAATTTCACCCTTAATGTTCTCATAAGAAATCAAGGTATCGCAAAAAATGATATTCCAATAGCGGTTTACAACAACTCTAAATTGATAAACAAGCTATCTACCTCTTTCGAAAAAGACAGCTATAAAACAGTTCAATTTAAAATTAAAAACCAAAGAGAATTTAGAGGGAAAATAGAAACTTCTTTTAGCGATGTTTTTACCTTTGATAACGTCTTTTATTTTACACAAAAAAATGATCAAAAAATTAATGTTTTGTCTATTGGTAATAAGACTGATTTTTTATCTAAAATATACACTGAAAAAGGGTTTAATTTTTCTCAGAAAACAGTCCGAAACACAAATTATAATTCAATCTTAAAACAACAATTAATTGTATTAAATGAGCTTGAAAATATTCCCGAAATTTTACTAAAAAAAATCAAAGAATATTCTGAGAAAGGAGGAGATTTAGTCATCATTCCAAATGAAAATTCAAACATTAGCTCCTATAATTATTTACTCAAAAAATTAAAAGTTGGTGAAATTATCACTAAAAAAGTTGGCACACTTAAAATTACGTCTATCAATTATGAACATCCTCTTTTTCAAAATGTATTTTCAAAAAAAATAACCAACTTTCAATATCCAAAGACCCAAAGCCACTTCCCTATTTCTTCAAAAAATCTAAGCAATATTATTTCCTTTGAAAACAACACCCCTTTTATTTCTCATATTAAGAAAGGGAAACACAATATTTATTGGTTCTCAAGTTCCTTAAATATAAAAAATAGTAATTTCATTAATTCTCCTTTGATAGTTCCTGTTTTTTTTAATTTTGGTACATTAAGTTTTAAACAAAGTCAATTATTTTATAGAATTGGCACTGAAAATAAAATTGATATAGAAACAAGTCTAAAAAAAGAGAAGATTTTAAAAATAACAAATTCAGAAAACACTTTTATCCCTCTCCAATTAAAGTTTCAAAACAGAGTTCAGATAACAACAGGGGATAAACCATTAAATTCAGGGTTTTATAATGTATTAAAAGACAATGAGACAATCCATAAATTAGCTTTCAATTACCCCAAGGATGAGGGCAATCTTAACTTCATGGACTTGAGTGATCTGAGAGAAATTAACAAAAATGGGTTAGTTTCAACATCTATTTCAGATGTTTTTAAAGAAATTAACAAAAAAAATGAAGTTCATTGGCTTTGGAAATGGTTTTTAACGTTGGCAATTGTATCTTTGTTTTTAGAAATTTTGATTTTAAAATTCTATAAACCATGACTACGCTTTTAAAATCGGCAACGATTATTGA
>JAQWOW010000122.1 GCA_029245665.1 Polaribacter sp.
ACTTTTTATAAATTTTAAAACTAATAAAGAACTCTAAACTTTATTGTTCCTTCAACATTTCTTAACTTTTCAATTACTTCTTTGTTGTATTCTTTATCTAAATCTGTTATGACATAACCAACTTTTGGATCTGTAGATAAATACTGACCTGTAATATTTAAATCGTATTTGGCTAAAATCTCATTGATTTTTGCCATCACGCCTGGAACGTTTTTATGAATATGCAAAAAACGATGTGCATTCGTTTGTCTTGGCAAACGAATATTTGGAAAATTAACAGCATCTACCGTATTTCCAGAATTGATGTAAGCCATAATTTTACTAGGAACAAAATCTGCAATACTTCTTTGTGCTTCTTCTGTACTACCTCCAACATGTGGTGTTAAAATTACATTATCTAACCCTTTTAACTCAGTATAAAAGTCACCATTTTTTCTAGGTTCAGAAGGATATACATCAATAGCAGCACCAGCAATTTTACCGCTTTTTAAAGCAGTAGCTAATGCAGAAATATCCACCACAAAACCTCTTGCTAAGTTCACCAAATGTGCGCCATCTTTCATTTGAGAAATTTCTTTTTCTCCAAAGAAATTTCTATTGGCAGCATTGTCATCAACGTGCAAAGTAACGACATCAGAAATGGCTAACAAATCCGTTAATGTATCCATTTTAGTAGCATTTCCAAGTGCCAACTTATCTTCTACGTCATAATAACAAACATCCATTCCTAAAGCCTCCGCTAATACAGATAATTGCTTACCAATATTTCCATAACCAACAATTCCTAGTTTTTTACCGCGAACCTCTCTAGAACCCTCTGCAGTTTTATTCCATTGACCATTATGAATTTCTGTGCTTCTTTGAAAAACACTACGCATTAACATGATAATTTCTCCAATCGCCAACTCAACCACAGAACGTGTATTACTGTATGGAGCATTGAAAACAACAATTCCTTTTTCTTTACAAGCTTCTAAATCAATTTGTTTAGTACCGATACAAAAAGCGCTAACAACCATCAATTTTTCTGCAGCTGCAACAACTCTTTCGGTAACGTTTGTTTTCGAACGGATCCCTAAAACATGTACGTCTTTTATTTTTTCTATCAATTCATCTTCAGACAAACTTTTAGAGACGGTTTCAACAGAAAATCCATCTGAAGATAACTTTGAAAAAGCATCTGGATGAACGTTTTCTAATAATAAAATTTTAATTCTATTTTTCGGGTATGAGATATTTCTTGGCAACTTATTTACGTATAAAAATTCATCTAAATTTGGGGCGATATGGTCAGCGTTTTCTGTTGTCTTTACTCTTGAAACATTTTCTGTATAGGCAAAAAACTTATCTGCTATACCTGCTTCACGAGTTACATAATCACTATACCCATCTCCAATAACTTGTATTTCTCCTTCTAGTTTCATGTCTTTTAAACACTGGATTTTTCCATTGTGTTGAGAAAGCGGATTATTGGCATCAAAGCTAATAATTTTACCATCTTTTGCAAATTCAAATGTGTTTGCAAACACTCTTTCTGAAGGGATATTGTATTCTTTTACAATAGGATCTATAAACTCTTTGAACCCACAAGATATAACATATATATCTTCTGCAAAGTTTTCAAAAAAATCTTTGTTACTTTCTATGGATTTTGAGACTTGCTTTTTTAAAGCTACTACTAAACCGGATAAATCAGTTTTATTAGCATCTAATAATTTAATTCTTTTTTCTAAAGATTCTGTAAAGGATATTTCGCCATCGATTCCTAAATTAGTGATGTCAATTATTTCTTGAATAATTTCTTCTTTTTTAGGATTATTTTTTAGCGTAATTTCTGCCAAAACGTCTAACGCTTCAACACGTGTTAAAGTGCTATCAAAATCAAAAATATAATTTCTTTTTTTGGGAATCATTACTTTAAGAATCTAAGTTGAATTAAAGTCGGTAAATTTACAAATTTAGACGGTAAGTAAGAAGCTATTTTACAGTTTTATGATATCTATTTTATATCCTATAAATATCAAAATTCTTCACAATAAAAGTACATTAAACTCCTAAAAATTATCAAATCCTAAAAGAAGTAACCACCATACAATTGGCAACAACTCTACCCAAAAAGAACTAAAATATTTAGATTGATAAGTTTTTGCTCTCATTAATAAGACAATCAATAAAAAAAAGAAAATCATAAATGGTGTTTTTACAATTACATTTGAAGTGTGTACATATTCTAGAACCAAAGAAAAAATCATTAGCATCAATCCCAACTTCTTTGTTTTTTGAACTCCAATTTTCTTTGGAATTGTCTGTAAAGAAATCGCATCATATTTTACATCTCTAATATCAAAAGGCAATATTAAAACAACAACAATGACAAAACGTTGTACTAGAGATAAAACTATTTCTAAAGAGATTTCTTTACCCACTTCAATCAATGGAATTAAAACAGTAAAACCTGCCCATACGAATGCCACAACTATAATTTTCAGATAACTTACCGCTCTCAAGTTTTTTTCAAAACCACTTAAAAAGGGAACCGCATATAAAACAGTTAGCAATGTGAAAGGCATTGTGAAATAATGTGTTTTGAGAGAGATTTGTGAAGCATAAAATAACAATGCTAAAAAACAAAAAAATGAAAAAACTTGAATAATTTTTAAATCTTTCGTTAAACTTCTGTGATGTAATTTTGCTACACCAGCATATTTTACAAAATTGTAACCCGAAATCGTTCCAAAAAAAATAAAATAATTTAGATTTTTATTATAAGGAAGCTCAAAATATAGTTCTGTAATTCTTAAAAAAGCGTATACTGAAAAAGCAACATGAATACTTGCATTTAAATAAAAATCGATCAGTAATTTAAAGAATCTCATTTTACAAAAGTAAAGGTTATGTTGATAACATTTATATTTGGTTAATAATTAACCTTTTTTATCAGCTTAATTTGAATTTTGAACCTTCTAAAAAACTTATTTTTGTAGCTTATAAATTCAATTAATTTTTTGATCTATTGCAAACCAACTTAATGGATTGAAATACGTCCAAATAAAACTGAAAGTTAATGAATACAAATTCGTTTCAAAATAGACATATTGGGCCTAGCAAGAAGGAACAAGAAAAAATGTTGTCAGCCCTAAAAATTGAGACTTTAGATCAATTAATTTTTGAAACAGTCCCAAATGATATTCGTTTAAAAAACGAGCTAGATCTTGCTCCTGAAATGAGTGAATATGAGTATTTGGCACATAGTAAACAATTGTCTGAAAAAAATAAAGTTTTTAAAAGCTATATTGGCTTAGGATATCACGAAGCGATTGTACCAAGTGTAATTCAACGTAATATTTTAGAAAACCCAGGTTGGTATACAGCATATACTCCCTACCAAGCAGAAATTGCTCAAGGACGTTTAGAAGCTTTGTTAAATTACCAAACAATGATTTGTGATTTAACAGGAATGGAATTGGCAAATGCCTCTTTGTTAGATGAGTCTACCGCTGCTGCAGAGGCAATGACATTGTTATTTGATGTTAGAGAACGAGTTAAGAAAAAAGCAGGAGCGAATAAGTTTTTTGTTTCCAATGAAATTTTACCTCAAACAGTATCCCTTCTTCAAACAAGATCTACGCCTATTGGAATTGAATTGGTGATTGGCAGTCATGAAGAATTTGATTTTTCTGATGATTTTTTTGGAGCTATTTTACAATACCCAGGTAAGTTTGGACAAATTTTTAATTATGAAAAATTTGTAGCTAAAGCTAATGAAAACAATATAAAAGTAGCTGTTGCTGCAGATATTTTATCCCTAGTAAAATTAAAATCACCTGGCGAATTTGGTGCTTCTGTTGTTGTTGGAACAAGTCAACGTTTTGGAATCCCTCTGGGTTATGGAGGTCCGCACGCTGCATTTTTTGCGACTAAAAAAGCATACAAAAGAAGCATTCCTGGGCGTATTATTGGGGTTACCAAAGACAGAAATGGAAATCGTGCTTTGCGAATGGCACTCCAAACGAGAGAACAACATATTAAGCGTGAAAAAGCAACCTCTAATATTTGTACCGCTCAGGTATTGTTAGCTGTTATGGCTGGAATGTACGCCGTTTATCATGGTAAAAATGGCTTGCAATATATTGCAGATACAATTCACACAAATACCCAAAAATTATCTATAATTTTAAAAGATTTGGGTTTTAAACAGCTCAACTCTTCTTATTTTGATACGATTTTAATTGAAGTAGAAGCAGCTAAATTAAAGTCAGTTTCTGAAGCCAAAAATATTAATTTTAATTATATTGATGAAAATCATGTTTCTATTTCTATAAATGAAACTGTTGGAGTTGAAGAAATTAAAGCCATTGTAAGTTGCTTTGAAGAAGCTTTCAATCTTCCGGTTTTTAAGACTGGTACATCATCATTCTCAAGCACCATAATTCCTGAGGCGCTTCAAAGAAATACCACGTTTTTAGAAAATAATATATTCAACACCTACCAATCTGAAACAAATATGATGCGTTATATCAAAAGATTAGAACGCAAAGATTTGGCTTTAAATCATTCTATGATTTCTTTGGGTTCGTGTACTATGAAATTGAATGCAGCTTCAGAAATGCTTCCTTTAAGCAATCCACAATGGGGCAATATTCACCCTTTTGTTCCATTAAATCAAGCTGAAGGATATCATGAAGTTTTAAGAAAGTTAGAACAGCAATTAAATATAGTAACTGGTTTTGCGGGCACATCTTTACAACCCAATTCAGGTGCTCAAGGTGAATTTGCGGGTTTAATGACTATCAGAGCCTACCATCAATCAAACGGAGATTCACATAGAAATATTTGTCTGATTCCTGCCTCTGCTCATGGCACAAACCCTGCTTCAGCAGTTATGGCAGGAATGAAGGTGATCGTTACCAAAACTGCAGAAAATGGAAATATAGACGTAAATGATTTACGCGAAAAAGCCGAAATCCATAAAAGTAATTTGGCGGCTTTAATGGTTACTTACCCTTCTACTCACGGAGTTTACGAAAAAGAAATTAAAGAAATTACAAAAATTATTCATGATCATGGCGGACAGGTTTATATGGACGGTGCTAATATGAATGCACAGGTTGGCCTCACAAATCCTGCTACTATTGGTGCTGATGTTTGTCACCTTAACTTACACAAAACATTTGCCATTCCTCATGGGGGAGGTGGTCCTGGAGTTGGCCCAATTTGTGTAGCTCCTCAATTAGTTCCTTTCTTACCCTCAAATCCGGTAATTGAAACTGGTGGCAAAAATGCCATTACAGCTATTTCTGGAGCACCCTGGGGTTCTGCCTTGGCGTGTTTAATTTCTTACGGATACATTACAATGTTGGGAGCAAAAGGGTTGACAGACTCAACAAAAATTGCCATCCTTAACGCCAATTATATAAAAGAACGTTTGAAAGGATATTATAGAACCCTTTATACGGGTGAAATGAATAGAGCTGCTCATGAAATGATCATAGATTGTAGAGATTTTAAACAAAACGGAATTGAAGTTGTAGATATTGCTAAACGACTTATGGATTATGGGTTCCATGCACCAACAGTTTCTTTCCCTGTTGGAGGAACAATGATGATTGAACCAACAGAGTCTGAGAGTATAGAGGAACTAGATCGCTTTTGTGACGCAATGATTTCTATTCGTGAAGAAATTAAAAATGCGTCTAAAGAAGACAATAATAATCCTTTAAAAAATGCACCTCATACACAAGAAATGCTAACTGCTGATATTTGGGATTTCCCATATACCAGACAACAGGCTGCTTTTCCTTTAGCTTATATTGCTGATCATAAATTCTGGCCTACTGTTCGACGAGTTGATGATGCTTTTGGTGATAGGAACTTAATCTGTTCTTGCAACCCCATAGAAGATTATCTATAAGAAGATATTTTTCTATGTACTAAACAAGATCGTAAAAAATAATATGATACCTAAATTACATTATATCTCTCAGGGAATAAATGCCCAAGAACATTTAAATAATATTCAAGCAGCTTGTACTTCTGGAGTAGAACTGGTTCAGTTACGTTTGAAACAATTTGATACTAAAACAGTTTTAGAAACAGCCAAAAAGGCTAGAGAAATTACAGAACGATTTCAAACTCGTTTGATGATCAACGATTTTTATAAAATAGCCAGAGAAGTAAAGGCAGATGGTGTGCATTTAGAACAATTGAATAGCTGCCCAAAGATTGTTAGAAAAGAATTGGCTTCTTGGCAAATTATAGGAAGCAACGCTTCAACAATAGAAGAATGTAAAAAACTGATTGAAAAAAAAGTTGATTATATCGAATTGGGACCCTTTCGATTGAATAATTTAAAAAATAATTCAAATAACGCATTGGGTGAAAAAGGATTTTCAACAATACTCTCTGCTTTAAAAAGCAATATTCCAATCATTGCAACCGGAGGAATCACCCTAAATGATATTCTAGATGTGATGATAACAGGTGTTTATGGCATTGCAGTTTCTGAAGAAATTACTCGAAATTTCAATAGCATTCCTAAATTTAAAGAAGTAATAAGCGGTGAAAAAGTACAAGAACAAACTTGGAAACCAAATTAAATAAAATAATTTATCCTGATTAATAAAAGACAAATCACCAAACTTTATAGCCGGGTTTTATAAAAAGAACAGTAATAATAAAGATTGTTAACAAAAAAACTCCAACAAATGAATGTTGGAGTTTTGGATATTTTGAAGATTCTTAAAGAATTACTTCTTAAATTTTGCGTATTTAGTTTTAAATTTATCAATACGTCCTGCAGCATCAATAAGTTTAGATTTACCAGTGTAAAATGGGTGAGACGTTCTTGAAATCTCTAATTTTACTAAAGGATACTCAACACCATCAACTTCTAGAGTCTCTTTAGTGTCTACAGTAGAACGTGTTAAAAACACATCTTCATTAGACATGTCTTTGAATGCTACCATTCTATAATTTTCTGGATGAATTCCTTTTTTCATTTTATTATATTTTAATACTTTAATATTATGTTTTCATGAGTGAAGTTGGTAAGGCTTACCCGTATCTCTAAATAGTTGTTATCTACTATTTTGAGGATGCAAATTTAACTATATTTTTCAATTTACAAATAAATATTTTGTTTTTATTTGGCCTTATAAATACAATAGTAAGATTTATACTTACTTTTGTAGACAATTAGTAGTTTTTTATTACTTTTTTTAAGAACAAAAAGACTAAATTTAAATATAAAAATTATAAAAATGAAGAATCGTTTTTTGCTAGCTTCTTATTTGGCATGTTTTCTCCTACTAACCTCTTGTTCTGATGCATACAAGTTTAACTTAGCACATAAAAAAGAAGTTCCTTTAAACTATAAAATGAACGTTACCTTAAAAGAAAAGAATCTTAAATCCATAGAGAAAGTGCAGTTTTTTGTAAACGGAAAAGAAATTTCTTCCAATGGAGCTTCTGCAACAATACAAACGGGTAGTTTAGGTCTGGGGAAACATCAAATTTCTGCCCTAGTTTTTTATTCCGAAAAGACAAAAAAAGAAAATAGTTTTTTTGAAGTTTTAGCAAATAAAGCGCCTATTGTATATGATTACAATATCATTAATGAATTCCCTCATGATAAAAAAGCCTACACGCAAGGCTTGGAATATTACAATGGTTTCTTATATGAAACTACTGGAGGAAAAGGAAAATCTACCTTAAGAAAAGTTGATATTAAAACAGGTAAAGTCCTTCAGAAAATAGATTTAGATAAAAAATATTTTGGTGAAGGAATGACTATTTTCAACAATAAAATATATTGGTTGACATGGCAAGCTAAAAAAGGGTTCGTATACAATTTAGATACTTTCAAACAGGAAGAGGAGTTTTTCTATGACAACAGTCAAGAAGGTTGGGGTTTTACTCATGATGAAACAGCATTAATTAAATCAGATGGTTCTAATAAGATATGGTTTTTAGATTCTTTAACATTAAAAGAGAAGAAATCGATTCAAGTTTATACAAATAAATATGCAGTAAAAGATTTAAACGAATTAGAAATGATAAATGGAAAAATTTATGCTAATAAATATCAGCAAAATGCGATTGTTATTATAGATCCGAATACAGGCATTGTTGAGGGAATTGCAAATTTAAGATCTTTGAAAAAAGAAATGGAAAAAACACAAAAATTAGTATATCAAGATGAAGTTTTAAATGGTATTGCTTATGATTCTAAAAATAACAGAATTTTTGTTACTGGGAAAAACTGGGGGAAATTATTTGAAATTGAATTGATTAAAAAACAATAATTGACATAATAAATAGTTCTATTTTTATACAAATTCAATTTTATGAGATATCTGATTACTTTTCTAATTTGTGTTTTACTTATTTCTATAAACTCATGTAGAAAAGATTTTAATACTGTTCCTAGTTTTGGAAATCTAGAATTTTCAAAAGACACCGTTTTTTTAGACACCATCTTCACCAATATTGGCTCTGCAACCTATAATTTAAAAGTATATAATAGAAGTAATAATGCAATTACAATCCCTCAAATAAAATTAGAAAACGGAACTTCATCAAGCTACAGGTTAAATGTAGATGGAATTCCAGGAAAAGAATTTGAAAATATAGATATTCTTGCTAGAGATAGTATTTATGTCTTTGTAGAAACAACAATAAATATAAATAATTCTGTGAATCCGTTGTATACAGACAAAATATTATTTGATATTGGAAGTAGTCAGCAAAATGTAGATTTAATCACTCTGGTACAAGACGCTAATTTTATTTTTCCTGGAAAAGATGCAGTAACAATGAAAATAGACAGTCTTTCATTAGACGGACAACCAACTACATTAAAAGGTCGTTTTTTAACAGATGAAGAATTAGTATTCAACAACTTAAAGCCTACAGTTATTTATGGTTTTGCAGCAGTACCAGCAAATAAAACATTAATTATTGAAGCTGGAGCTAGCGTCCATTTTCATGATAATTCAGGTCTAATTGTAGATGATAAAGCGACTCTAAAAGTAAACGGAACACTTTCTGAAAAGGTTATTTTTGAAGGAGATCGTTTGGAACATTCTTTTAGTGAAATCGCAGGTCAATGGGGAACTATTTGGATGCGCGCGGGTAGTTTAGATAATGAAATAAATCACGCTACAATAAAAAACGGAATTATTGGTGTCTTGGTTGATAGTATTGGATTTCCATCTAGTCCAACTCTAAAACTACAAAATACGGAAATTTACAACCATTCTAGTTATGGAATATTAGGGCGAGAAACGAATATAGAAGCTTCTAATTTAGTAGTTGGCAATGCTGGTCTGGCTTCATTAGCTGCTACCATAGGGGGTACTTATAACTTTACGCATTCAACATTTGCTAATTTTTGGAATGGAGGTTTACGTCAACTTCCCGCAGTTATTGTAAACAACTTTTTTGCTTATAATGATGAAGCTGGGCAAGAAATTATTGAAACTAGAAATTTACACGCGGCAAACTTTACCAACTGTATTTTTGATGGAAATAACAATATAGAATTCATTTTAGATAAAGTTGAGGGTGGTGGAATTTTCAATTACAATATCAGCAATTGTATGATTCAATTTAATGATATAAATAATTCTTTTGAGGAAAGTACCGAATTAGACTTTACAAACTCATTTTATCAAAATAATATACTCAATGGCTACACCCACTTTAGAAATACTCAAAAAAATGATTTTATAATTGGCGAGGAATCTGATGCAATCAACAAGGCAATTGCAAGCCCATTTACCAGTGATATTTTAGGAATCGACAGAACTATGAGTCCAGATATTGGTGCCTACCAACATATTATTTTTGATTGATTATTTTTTGTAAACACCCCTCTCTTTAGGACCAGAATTTCCAATTAAATTTTTACTATTTCCATTTGAAAGATTTGCGTGACCGCAAATAGTTATTATAGATTTACCTGCAGTAAAAACTCTTGGATCGGAAATTTCACCTTGTTCAATTGCTTTTTTTATTGATTGAATAAGTACTATTTAATTGAAATTATTTGAATACATTTTCCCTTTTAATCTATGAAAAAATGAGTAAATTGCTTCTTTAAAAATGATAAAATGAAAAATATTGTTATCACAGGAACTAGCAGAGGTATTGGATTTGAATTAGCGAAACAGTTTGCCGAAAAAGGGCATCAAGTATTGGCTCTTTCAAGAAACACAATCCCTTTAAAAGAATATAATCATAAAAATATTACTGTAATTTCTATTGATTTATCAGATAATTCAGAGATGTACAAAGTCAGTGATTTTATAAAAAACAACTGGAAAAAAGTTGATATATTGATCAATAATGCCGGTAAATTAATAAACAAACCTTTTCCACAGTTGTCTTCGGAAGATTTTTTAGAGGTTTATAAAGTAAATGTTTTTGCAGTTGCTGAAATTACAAAACGAATAATTCCATACTTACAAAAAGGAAGTCATGTTATCACCGTTAGCTCTATGGGAGGAATTCAAGGAAGCACTAAATTTCCCGGATTAGCAGCTTATTCTTCTGCGAAAGGAGCCGTAATTACGTTGTCCGAATTATTAGCCGAAGAATACAAAGATCACCAAATAGCTTTTAATGTCTTAGCAATAGGTGCCGTTCAAACAGAAATGTTAAAAGAAGCATTCCCTGATTATAAAGCGCCACTTTCTGCCAAAGAAATGGCAAATTATATTTTTGATTTTTCTTTAACAGGGAACAAATTTTATAATGGTAAAGTATTGCAAGTTTCATCATCAACACCCTAGTTTTCTTTGAATATGGACTATCATAAGTACATACCAGAAAAAGCAATCCCTTTTATTCAATTTTTAATTGATACTCATAATTTTACATTAAAAATTGTAAATCAAAGACAAACAAAACATGGTGACTTTAGAAAATTACCAAATGGACGATTTCAAATTACAGTTAATAACAATCTCAATCCCTATCAATTTTTATTAACGTTAGTGCATGAAATTGCACACCATGTTACACACCAAAAATTTGGCATAGTTCAAGCACATGGAAAAGAATGGAAAACTGTTTTTCAACACCTAATGTTGCCTTTTTTAAGACCCGATATTTACCCTAAAGAAATGCTGCCTTTTTTAGCAAATTACTTAAAAAACCCAAAAGCAAGCACAGATACTGATGCTAACTTATCTTTAATTCTAAGAGGAAACATCGCAGAGAAAGGAAAAAAATTTATGTTTGAAATTCCTTTGGATAGTTTTTTTGAATTTAATAAAACGATCTACAAAAAAGGGAATAAAAGAAGAACAAGGTTTGAATGTTTAAATATGAGCAATCATAAAATATATTTATTCAATCAAAACGTAGAAATAAAATTAGCTACAAACAACAAAAATGAAATATCGTAAATTTTGAAGTGATTAAATTTTGATCCCGAAAAACAACTGAAAAAAATTAAAAATTATTCTAAATAGATTGTATCTATTTCTAATTTAAAATGTTCCTTTTTTTTATTTCCTATTAAAAATGCAAGTTCTTCAATAGTTTCTGAAGAGAAGTTGTCCATATTTAAATTTCTCCCTCTAAATGCAGGATACATATCTGAAAGAGCTATGGTAATAGTTTGCCAAGTGCCAGTTGTTTTAAAAATTGATACAAAAGAATAGTAATTAGAAACATGGTCCTTTACTCTAAATTGATATTTTTTCCCATCGCCTTTTAGTTTGATAACAATTTTCTTAAAATCTTTTATTTCTATTGAAGAAAAACGATATCGTAACAAAGAAAAACCTCCGTTATTGTCTGTAGAAACATGTCCGTAAAACTCACCATTGCCCTCTTTATTAAGTTTAAAATCACCCTTAGACCTTCCTCCCATTACAACATCATCAACAACTCTCCATTGTGAAATATTGGCATTATAATTAAAATCAAAAATCACGAAATTTGAGGTATTCATAAAAAAAAGTATTGAAAGAAGTAGAAAAGTTTTACTCATAATTCATAAGAAATTATTACATAAAAATAGCTACTATAACTTTAAGTACTGTTTAAATAATGTTAAAAAAAAACTCCACACGATGTGTGGAGTTTTTTTATTGTGACCGGGCTGGGGCTCGAACCCAGGACCCTCTCCTTAAAAGGGAGATGCTCTACCAACTGAGCTACCAGGTCATCCTTTTTCGTTTTAGCGGCTGCAAATATATCTTTTATTTTTAAAAAAACAAATCTATTTTTTATTTTGTTTCTTTTAAATATGCTTCTCTTACTTTTTTAAATAAATTAGAAGAATACACAAAGCTTACAACTGCTTCATTATCAGTTTTGAATATTTCTTCACTACTTCCCTCCCATGCTTTTCTACCGTCTTTTAAAAAAATTATTTTTTCTCCAATTTCCATAACTGAATTCATATCATGGGTATTAATTACAGTTGTAATATTATATTCAGCGGTAATTTCCTGAATTAAATTATCAATTACAATAGCTGTTTGCGGATCTAAACCAGAGTTCGGTTCGTCACAAAATAAATAGTTAGGATTCATAACAATCGCCCTTGCTATTGCAACTCTTTTTTGCATTCCTCCAGACAGCTCTGCCGGTAATTTTTTATTTGAATTTTCTAAATTAACTCTTTTCAAAACGAAATTTACACGCTCAAGCATTTGAACATAAGATTGTTTTGTAAACATTTTTAAAGGGAACATCACATTGTCTTCTACCGTTTGAGAATCAAACAAAGCACTTCCTTGAAAAACCATTCCTATTTCTTGCCTCCA
>JAQWOW010000235.1 GCA_029245665.1 Polaribacter sp.
CCTCATTTTTACGAATATAATAATTTTTATTGATTCCATATTTCCTAACAAGAGTGAGCATCTTTAACCTTCTTTTAACAAAAGTCTTTTTGTTAAAATTGTAGCTTTGTTTCACAAAAAATAATACTTAACAAAATAACATAAATGGATATAGATGTAAGAGCTATCAATGAAAAAATTGAAAGAGAAAGTGCCTTTTTAGATATTCTTGCTTTAGAAATGAATAAAGTAATTGTTGGACAGAAACAAATGATAGAAAGCTTGTTAATTGGACTTCTTGGAAATGGTCATATTTTATTAGAAGGAGTTCCTGGATTGGCAAAAACACTCGCAATAAACACTTTGTCTAAAGCAGTTCAAGGAAGTTTTAGTCGGGTTCAATTTACCCCAGACTTACTGCCTGCTGATGTTGTTGGGACCATGATCTATAACATGAAGGAAAACGATTTTGCTATCAAAAAAGGACCCATTTTTGCAAATTTCGTCTTGGCAGATGAAATTAACAGAGCTCCTGCAAAAGTACAATCTGCTTTACTAGAAGCAATGCAAGAGCGACAAATTACAATTGGTGACACTACTTTTAAGTTGGATGAGCCTTTCTTAGTTATGGCAACTCAAAACCCTGTAGAACAAGAAGGAACCTACCCATTACCGGAAGCACAGGTAGATAGATTTATGTTAAAAGTAGTGATTGATTATCCAAAATTGCAAGATGAACAAACCATCATGCGTCAAAATTTATCTGGAGGATTTGCAACGGTAAACCCTGTAGTTTCTGTGGACCAAATTTTAAAAGCAAGAGAGGTTGCAAATGAAGTGTACATGGATGAAAAAATTGAAAAATACATTCTTGACATCATTTTTGCAACTCGGTATCCAGAAAAATACAATTTACCTCAACTAAAAGACTTAATTGGTTTTGGGGCTTCTCCTCGTGGAAGCATCAATTTGGCAAAAGCCGCAAAATGTTATGCGTTTATCAAACGAAGAGGTTATGTAATTCCTGAAGATGTGAGAGCTGTTGTTTTTGATGTTTTACGTCACAGAATAGGAATTACCTACGAGGCTGAAGCTGAAAATGTAACTTCTGTAGACATTATCAATTCTATTATCAACGAAGTTGAAGTTCCATAGAAAATTATCTGAAACCACTAACTGATACTTTTAACTAATACAATGGAAACCAAAGAAATCCTAAAAAAAGTTCGTAAAATAGAAATTAAGACAAAACGATTGTCTAATGACATTTTTGGAGGTGAATATCACTCCTCTTTTAAAGGACGTGGTATGACTTTTTCTGAGGTAAGACAATACCAGTTTGGCGATGATGTGAGGGCTATTGATTGGAATGTTACTGCCCGTTATAATGAACCTTACATAAAAGTATTTGAAGAAGAACGCGAATTAACAATGCTATTGATGGTAGATGTTTCTGGTTCTGAATTATTTGGAACATCAACACAATTCAAAAAAGAAACGGTAACAGAAATTGCTGCTACACTGGCTTTTTCTGCAACTCAAAATAACGATAAAGTGGGTTTAGTTTTATTTTCTGATGATGTCGAACTTTTTATTCCTCCAAAAAAAGGAAAAAGCCATGTTCTAAGAATTATCCGAGAACTCATAGAATATAAGCCAAAAAGTAAAAAAACAAACATTTCTGTTGATTTAAGATTTTTATCAAGTGTCTTGAAAGAAAGAGCCATTGTCTTTCTGTTGTCAGATTTTATGGATGATAATTACGAAAAAACACTAAAAATAGCAGGGAGCAAACACGATTTAACTGGCATTAGAGTGTATGACAAACATGATGAAGAAATCCCTAATTTAGGAATGG
>JAQWOW010000254.1 GCA_029245665.1 Polaribacter sp.
AAGGAGTGGGTTTTAGTTGATGCGGACGGGCAAACGTTGGGTCGTCTATCTTCTAAAGTAGCAAAGCTAATTAGAGGTAAATACAAACCAAACTATACTCCTCATGTAGATTGTGGAGACAACGTGGTTATTATCAACGCAGAAAAAATTGTTTTAACGGGTAACAAATGGAGAGATAAATCTTACATTCGTCACACAGGTTATCCAGGAGGACAAAGATCATTAACTGCAACAGAAATGTTTGAGAAAGATCCTACAAGATTAATCGAAAAAGCAGTAAAAGGAATGTTGCCTAAAAATATTTTAGGAGCAGCATTGTTCAGAAACTTGTATGTTTATGCAGGTGGAGAGCACAAACAAGCAGGTCAAGAACCTAAAGCTATTAACCTTAACGATCTTAAATAATGGATACAGTACACAAAATCGGTAGAAGAAAAACAGCTGTTGCTCGTATTTATCTTTCTGAAGGGAAAGGGAACATTACAGTAAACAAAAAAGACTACAAAAGCTATTTTACTACAGGAACTTTACAGTATAAAGTGCAACAACCTTTAATGTTAACAGAAAACTTAGAGTCTTATGACATCAAGGTTAATGTATACGGAGGTGGTGTAACAGGACAAGCAGAGGCCATTCGTTTGGCAATTACGAGAGCTTTGGTTTTTATTGATCCTGATCATAGAGCAATCTTAAAACCAGAAGGACTATTAACACGTGATCCAAGAATGGTAGAACGTAAGAAATTTGGTCAGAAAAAAGCACGTAAAAAATTCCAATTCTCGAAACGTTAATATATTGCAGATTTCATTCTGCATTTTATCCTATCGAGAACTGTTATTATTACAAAAAAATAATATTAAACAGTTTAGCATCTAAATATACAAGACTCTTAAACGACTACTTATATATTGATTTCAAAAACAGAAAGTAAACACATTTAAAAAATGGCAAACGTAAATATTCAAGAATTATTAGAAAGTGGTGTGCACTTTGGACACTTAACTAGAAAATGGAACCCAAATATGGCTCCATACATTTATACAGAAAGAAATGGTGTACACATCATTGATTTGTATAAAACTGCGGCTAAAATAGAAGAAACTTCAGAAGCTTTAAAAAAGATTGCAAACTCTGGACGTAAAATTTTGTTTGTTGCTACAAAAAAACAAGCAAAAGATATTGTTACAGAAAAAGCAAAATCAGTAAACATGCCTTTCATCACAGAAAGATGGCCGGGTGGTATGTTAACAAACTTTGTAACGATTAGAAAAGCTGTTAAAAAAATGGCTCATATTGATAGAATGAAGCAAGATGGGTCTTTCGATGCGTTATCAAAAAGAGAGAAGCTACAAATCAATCGTCAGAGAGAAAAGCTAGAAAAGAATTTAGGTTCTATTTCAGACATGACTCGTTTACCTGGAGCTTTATTTGTTGTAGATATTAAGAAAGAACATATTGCAGTTGCAGAGGCTCAAAAATTAAACATTCCAATTTTTGCAATCGTAGATACAAATTCTGATCCTAGATTAGTAGATTTTATAATCCCTGCTAATGATGATGCTTCTAAGTCTATAGACAAAGTATTATCTTTTGTTACTGATGCTATTGCTGAAGGTTTGGCAGATAGAAAAACTGATAAAGAAAAAGTAGCAAAAAAGGAAGAAGCCAAAGCTGAAACTTCTAAAAAGGAAGCTGCTACTAAAGAAGTAGAAGCTCCAAAAGAAGTAGAAGACCCAAAAGAAGTAAAAGTATCGAAAGAGAAAAAAGCGAAAGCGAAAGCTCCTAAGAAGGAAGCTACTGCTAAAGAAGTAGAGGCTCCAAAAAAAGTAAAGGCAGCTAAAAAGAAAGAAACTAAAGCCAAAGCTCCTAAAAAGGAAGAAGCTAAAGTGGAAGCTACAGAAGCTTCTTCTGAAGAAACAAAATAATTATAATTAAAAAATATAAATAACATGGAAACAGTAAAGATAAGTGCTGCTGATGTTAAAAAGTTAAGAGAAGCTACAGGAGCAGGGATGATGGACTGTAAAAAGGCATTGGTTGAGGCTGCTGGAGACTTTGATCAAGCAATTGATATTTTACGTAAAAAAGGTCAAAAAATTGCTGCAAAAAGAGCTGATAGAGAATCTACAGAAGGAGTTGCAGTAACAAGAATCAACAAAGAAAAAACTGCGGGTGTCGCAATTGTGTTAGCTTGTGAAACTGATTTTGTTGGTAAAAACGAATCTTTTGTTGCCCTTGGTGGACAATTTGCAGACATCGCATTAAATTCTGCTGATAAAGAAGCTTTTTTAGCTGCAGATTTTGACGGAATGACAGTTGCCAATAAATTAATTGAACAAACCGGAGTTATTGGAGAGAAGTTAGAAATAACAGCTTTTGAAAAAATTGAAGCTGCTTATGTTGGAACTTATACTCATATTGGTAAAATTGCAGCTTTAGTTGGTTTGTCTTCAGCTGTAGATAATGCTGAAGTTTTATCCAAAGATCTAGCAATGCAAGTTGCTTCTATGGGAGCAACAACACTATCATACAAAGATTTTGATCCTGTATTTGTGGCTGCTGAAACAGAGGCTAGAATTGCGGTAATCGAAAAGGATAATATTGAATTAGGAAGGTTGGGGAAAACATTAAAAAATGTACCACAATTCATCTCTATGTCTCAACTATCTGAAGAGGTTATGGCGAAAGCTGAAGAAGCTGCGAAAGCTGAATTAGCTTCTGAAGGAAAACCAGAAAAAATCTGGGATAGAATTTTACCTGGAAAAATGGAAAGATTCATTTCTGACAATACAACTTTAGATATGGAACAGTGTCTTTTAGACCAATCTTTTATCAAAGATGAAAAGAAAAATGTTGCGCAATATGTCAAAACATATGGTGATGTTGAAGTTACCTCTTTTAAAAGAGTAACTTTAGGATAGTCTTAAATTTCAAATAAAAAAAGCCTCGCATATTTGCGGGGTTTTTTTATTTATCAGAAAAAGGAAACTGAAAAAAATTGCTTAATTTTGCTTTTAAAGCGAAAAAAACTATGCAATACAACAGAATTCTTTTAAAATTAAGTGGAGAGGCATTAATGGGAGATAGGCCCTATGGTATAGACCCTAAACGACTTTCTGAATACGCAAAAGAAATAAAAGAAGTAGTTGCTAAAGGGGTAGAAATTGCCATAGTTATCGGTGGTGGAAATATTTTTAGAGGAGTTGCTGGTGCTGCCAATGGCATGGATCGAGTTCAAGGAGATCATATGGGCATGTTAGCAACATGTATTAATGGATTAGCATTGCAAAGTGCTCTAGAAGATGAAGGGGTAAATACACGTTTGCAAACGGCTCTCGAAATTAAAGAAATTGCAGAACCGTACATAAAAAGAAAGGCCATTCGTCATTTAGAAAAAGGGCGGGTTGTTATTTTTGGAGCAGGCACGGGAAACCCATATTTCACTACAGACACAGCTGCAGTTCTTCGGGCTATTGAAGTAAATGCTGATGCAATTTTAAAAGGGACTCGTGTTGATGGAATTTACAATGTGGATCCAGAAAAAGATAAAAACGCTGTAAAATATGAAACAATCACCTTTAAAAATGTTATTGATAAGGGATTGAAAGTTATGGACATGACTGCATTTACTTTAAGCGAAGAAAATAACTTACCAATCATCGTTTTTGACATGAATACAAATGGAAATTTAATGAAATTAATTTCTGGTAAAAAAATTGGAACGATTGTTAACAATCAATAATCATAATCTTTTTAAAAATCACCAAAGATGAACGAAGAAATTGAATTTATTCTAGACACAGCAAAAGAAGCGATGCATAATGCAATTGAGCATTTAATCAAAGAATTGCGATCTATTAGAGCCGGAAAAGCAACTCCTTCTATGCTATCGAATGTAATGGTAGATTATTATGGATCCCAAACCCCATTGAGTCAAGTTGCTAATGTTAACACCCCAGATGCTCGAACAATAAGCATACAGCCTTGGGAAAAGAATATGCTTCAAGAAATTGAAAAAGCAATTCAATTGGCAAATTTAGGTTTCAACCCTATGAATAACGGAGATGTAATCATGATCAATGTCCCACCGCTCACAGAAGAAAGAAGAATTGATCTGGCAAAACAATCAAAAGCAGAGGCAGAACATGCCAAAGTTGGAATAAGAAATGCTCGTAAAGACGCGAACAATGATATTAAAAAAATTGCTGTTTCTGACGACATGAAAAAAATTGCTGAAGATGACGTGCAAAAATTAACTGATGCATTTGTAAAAGACATTGACGAAAAGGCTTCTCTGAAAGAGAAAGAAATAATGAAAGTTTAAAGCAACCTACAAACTGAAAAAAGAGTGTTTCTAAACACTTTCTTTTTTTTAAGCACTTCAAATAATTTAATATAAAATGAATTTCTGGACAAAAGTTGCAGGCCTTATCTTGAGAAATCGTTATTTGGTTTTATTGGGAATTGCAATCATTACAGGGCTATTAGCATCACAAATGAAGTATATGAGATTTTCATATACTGAAGCAAACCTTCTACCAGAGGATCATTTAGTTAATCTAGAATACAATCAATTTTTAGATATTTTTGGAGAGGAAGGAAATTTGGTTATTTTAGGAATAAAAGACACAACTGTTTTTACACCTAAAAAATTTAATGCTTGGAATAATTTAGTGCAAAAGTTTACTACACTAGATGAAATAGATTTCACCCTTTCTATAGCAGATATTCAAGAATTAAAAAAAGACACCAAAAAAAGAAAATTTATTTTAAAACCTCTCTACGAAAAAGAACCAACAACAACAAAAGAGGTTTCTGCAATTAAAAAACAACTTTTTGAAAAACTCCCTTTTTACGATAATTTATTATATAATAAAGAAACAGGAACGCTTCAAACTGCTATTTATATTAAAAAAGAAATCATCAACACTCCAAAACGAAGAGAATTCGTTTTTAATACTCTAATACCTACTATAAAGGAATTTGAACAGGAAAATAAAGTAGACGTTCGAGTTTCTGGAATGCCATATATTAGAACTCTTAATGCGCAAAACATACAAAATGAAATTGCTCTTTTTGTTGGAGGTGCATTAGGAATTACCGCTATTATTTTCTTCTTTTTCTTTCGATCTTTTAGAGCTACTTTTATTACACTATTAGTAGTAATGATTGGAGTTACATGGGCTTTTGGATTTATTGGCTTATTCAGATATGAAATTACTGTTTTATCTGCTTTAATACCTCCTTTAATTATTGTAATTGGAGTACCAAATGCTGTTTTCCTTATCAATAAATACCAACAAGAAATAAAGAAACATGGGCAACAAGCAAAAGCATTACAACGTGTAATTTCTAAAATAGGAAATGCTACTTTAATGACTAATATTACAACTGCATCTGGTTTTGCAACTTTTGTTTTTGTTAAAAGTAGCTTGCTACAAGAGTTTGGAATATTAGCTTCAGTAAATATTATTAGCATTTTTATTTTAGCGTTACTTATCATTCCTATCTTATATAGTTTTATGCCGATTCCTAAGAAAAAACACTTAAATCATCTTGAAAAAAGGTGGATTGAAAACGTGGTTGATTGGATGGAAAAAATGGTTCGAAACCACAGAATAACTATTTATTTTGCAACTGTAATTGTAATAATAGCTGGAATTATTGGTGTTTATAAAATTAAAGTATCAGGAAGCTTGATTGAAGACATGCCAAAAAGCTTAGAATTTTATCAAGATATTAAATTCTTTGAAAATGAATTTGGTGGCATTATGCCCTTAGAAATTTTAGTTGATACAAAAAGAGAAAAAGGCGTCATGAAACTATCCACTTTAAAAAGGATGGAAAAATTAAATGAAGCTATTGAGTCGTTCCCTGAATTATCCAAACCAATTTCTGTAACCAACTTAGTAAAGTATTCAAAACAAGCATATTATAAGGGAAACCCCAAATACTATCAGTTGCCAACAAAACAAGAACAAAATTATATTTTTTCATATACAAAAAACTCAAATAGTGATGCTGGCATGCTTAAAAACTTTGTAGACTCAACAGGAAGGTACGCCAGAATAACTACCTTCATGAAAGACATTGGTACAGAAAAAATGGATGTTATTCAAAAACGACTTAAAACAGTTATAGCAAAAGAATTCCCTTCAGAAAAATACAATGTCTCTCTAACAGGAAAAGCCTTAGTATTTATAAAAGGAACCAATTATTTAATTAAGAATTTAGTCTTCTCTTTGTCTTTGGCTATTTTATTAATTGCCATTTTTATGGCATGGATGTTTCGATCACCACAAATGATTTTCATTTCTTTGATCCCTAATATTTTACCCTTATTAATAACAGCAGGATTAATGGGATTCCTTGAAATACCTATAAAGCCATCTACAATATTGGTTTTTAGTATTGCTTTTGGTATTTCAGTTGACGATACTATTCACTTTTTGGCAAAATACCGCCAAGAGTTAATTGCAAATAAATGGCGTATAAAGACATCTGTTTATGCTGCACTTCGTGAAACAGGAGTCAGTATGTTTTATACGTCCATTGTTTTATTTTTTGGTTTTTTGACATTTACACTTTCTAGCTTTGGTGGCACAATTGCCCTAGGTGGTTTGGTTTCTATAACCTTACTATTAGCAATGGTTTCTAACCTATTATTGCTCCCTTCTTTACTATTAACCTTTGAAAAGAAGATCGCAAATAAGAAAGTATTTAAAGAACCTGCAATGAGAATTATTCCTCCAAAAGAGAAAAAAAAATCAGAGTAGAATTGTTAGTATTACTTTATATATTTTTGGAAATAAATAGTTGGCTTTATTGAATGAGAATTTTAACCTCATTGACCAAATAAACTATTTAAATATCATTTTGCTCATCTTAGCACAAAAAAGTATCTTTAGTTTTTTATAACAGGATATTTTACACCAATTTTATTGATAAAGAAAATGATAAAAAACAATGTTGCTGAAATTTTAAAATTAGACGGTTTATTTCTTGAAGAAATAAAACTGAAAGGGTGGGTTAGAACTTTTAGAAGCAATCGTTTTATTGCTCTAAATGATGGCTCTACTATTCATAACATCCAATGTGTTATCGATTTTGAAAATACTCCTGAGGAGACCTTAAAAAGAATTAATACAGGAGCTGCTATTTTTATTAAGGGAACATTAGCTGAGAGCCAAGGGAGAGGACAATCAGTAGAAATACAAGTTTCAGAAATTGAAATACTAGGAGACTCTAATCCAGATGAATATCCTATTCAACCCAAAAAACACAGTTTCGAGTTTTTACGAGAAAACGCTCATTTACGCGTTAGAACAAATACATTTGGTGCAGTAATGCGAGTTCGTTCTAAATTATCTTTTGCAGTTCATCAATATTTTCAAGAACGAGATTTCAACTACGTAAACACTCCAATTGTAACAGGGTCGGATGCTGAAGGTGCTGGAGAAATGTTTAGGGTTACTACTTTTAAGGACAACCAAGCTCCAATAAGTGAGGATGGTAAAATTGATTATACTAAAGATTTCTTTGGCAAAGAAACAAATTTAACAGTTTCTGGTCAGTTGGAGGCAGAAACATTTGCAATGGCTCTAGGAAAAGCCTATACTTTTGGACCTACCTTTAGGGCAGAAAACTCAAATACAACCCGTCATTTAGCGGAATTTTGGATGATAGAACCAGAAGTTGCTTTTATGGATTTAAACGGCAATATGGATTTAGCAGAAGATTTCATTAAATATGTAATAACAAATATATTAGAAAAATGTAAAGACGATTTAGCTTTTCTAGACCAACGTTTAACTCAAGAAGAAAAAAATAAGCCGCAGGCTGAAAGGAGTGAAATGAGTTTGTTGGAAAAATTAAAATTTGTCGTTGAAAATAACTTTAAAAGAGTATCCTATACTGAAGCTATTGATATTTTGAGGAATTCCAAACCTAATAAAAAGAAGAAATTTCAATACCCTATAAATGAATGGGGTGCAGATTTACACTCTGAACACGAACGGTTCTTGGTTGAAAAGCACTTTAAATGCCCGGTTATATTATTTGATTACCCGGCAAATATTAAAGCTTTTTACATGCGTTTAAATGATGATGGAAAAACGGTTAGAGCCATGGATGTTTTATTTCCCGGAATTGGTGAAATTGTTGGAGGCTCTCAAAGAGAGGAACGATATGACGTTTTAGTTGAGAAAATGAAAGCTCTAAATATTGAAGAAAAAGAATTGTGGTGGTATTTAGATTTGAGAAAATTTGGAACTGCAGTTCATTCTGGTTTTGGATTAGGTTTTGAGAGATTGGTCCAATTTAGCACAGGAATGAGCAATATTAGAGATGTAATTCCATTTCCACGAACACCTCAAAATGCAGATTTTTAATCCGATTTTTGTATCTTTAAATCCATGCTAAAACAAAGTTTACATTACAAACTCCTACAAAAATTATCTCCTCAACAAATTCAATTGATGAAACTAATTCAATTGCCAACTCAGGCTTTTGAAGAGCGTTTAAAACAAGAGCTAGAGGAAAATCCTGCTTTGGATAGTGGTAAAGAAGAATCTGATAGTTTGGATGATGATTTATTTAATGAATTTGATGACACTGGTAATGAAAAAATTGAAGCGGAAGATATTAATATTGATGAATATTTAAGTGATGATGAAATTCCTAATTATAAGACACAAGCGAATAATTATGCTGCAGATGATGAAGAAAAGAATGTACCTTATGCTGCAGGAACAAGTTTTCATCAATCTTTAAAAAATCAACTATCAACCTATAGTTTTAATGATGAAGAATTAGCAATCGCAGAATTTTTAGTAGGTAGTATTGATGATAGCGGTTATATTAGAAGGGAAATTCTGGATTTAGTAGATGATTTGGCTTTTACAGCAAATGTTTTTACCACAGAAGAAAAAGTAATTTCTATTTTAAAAAGAGTTGTTCATAATTTAGATCCTATTGGGGTTGGTGCAAGAGATTTAAAAGAGTGTCTTATCATTCAACTCAAAAGAAAAAAAAACACCAAAACAAGAACTCTAGCAATTAAAATTTTAGAATCTGCATTTGATCATTTTGTAAAAAAACACTTTAAGAAACTTCAGG
>JAQWOW010000274.1 GCA_029245665.1 Polaribacter sp.
ACGAACCTTTCGAATAAATTCATTCGCAGTATCTCCTGTTAAAGCTTTAATTTTTCTATATAGTTTACTTCTACTTAAAAATAATTCTGATGCAAGGTGTTCTACATTTAATTTTTCATCATTTAAATTTTTATTTATAAATGTTAAAACATTATTCATAAATTCTTTGTCTAAAGATGTTGTGTTATTTGCATCTATTGTCGTGCTAACACTATTAAAATATTTATCAAACAAAACTTGTCTGCTATTGATTAATTGCTTTAAGTGCGATTTAAACACTTTCATATTAAAAGGTTTGTTTAAATAAACATCTGCACCAGAATCAATTCCTTTCACTTTGTCTATTTGCATTCCTTTAGCGGTCACCATTAGTATTGGGATGTGACTGGTTTTAATATCTTTTTTTATCTGTTCACATAATTCAAATCCATCCATTATTGGCATCATAACATCTGTTATAATGATATCTGGAACATATTTATTGGCCTTCTCTAAACCATCTAAACCATTTTCAGCTTCTTTAACATGATACTCATTTTTAAGTTCGTTTTTCATATATGTTCTCAGCTCAATATTGTCTTCAATAATTAGCACCATTTTTTTACTAACTGCTTCTTTTTGCTCTAAAACATATTGATTTGACAACTCTTTTTTATTGGAATCTGAATATTGATTTATCGTATTCTCTTGTTCTTTATTGATATTTTTTTGATTCAAATGCGAATGTCCAAAAGGTAAATATATTTTAAACTGAGTACCTACATTTTCTTTACTTGTTAACACTATTTTCCCTTTGTGAAGATCTATAAAACTTTTTACTAATTCTAAACCTATTCCGGTTCCTCCATAATATTGTTCATTCATTTCATTTGCTTGATAAAAACGATCAAATACTTTATTAATATTTTCTCTCTTTATTCCAAGTCCTGTATCTTTTATTATAATTTCGAGGGCTTTTACAGGTTCGGTTTCGTTCACCAAAGGGAGTGAAATTAAATCTGTTGGATTATTTATTTGAACTGTTATTAAGCCTTCAGCTTCTGTTGCTTTAAAGGCATTAGACAATAAGTTGAAAATAATTTTTTCTAGCATCGAAGGATCAGACCAAATAATAAAATCATCTTGATCATATTCTACTGATAGAATAATGTTTTTCAATGAAGCTTCTTCTTCAAAATGACTAACGACCTCCTCAATAAAAGGCACAATATTAATTTGTGAAGCATTAATTACCATTTTATTAAATTGTAGCTTTCTAAAATCCATTAGCTCATTAATTAGTCTAGAAAGACGTTTTGCGTTCTTAAAAATAGTATTATGTTTTTCTTTCGTCTCCTCCGAAAACTCATGATTATGACTATCAATAATATCTTCTAAAGGGGTTAAAATAAGTGTTAAAGGTGTTCTAAACTCATGAGAGATATTTGTAAAAAATTGAATTTTTTTAGCATTTAGGGCCTCAAATTGCTTGTATTGTTGCCTTTCCACACTTAAAACTCTTTTTTCATGTACTCGAATGCTTACATACTTATAAAGCACATAGAATAGTAATATTAAAGAAATTAAATACAACGAAATTGCAGTTTTAGTAGCCCACCAGGGAGGAAGAATCTGAATTTCAAGGGTTGTTGGAGTGTCATTCCATATGCCATCATTATTTGATGCTTTTATCATAAATGTATACTCTCCTTGAGGAATGTTCTTGTATGTGGCATTTCTACTTGCTCCTACATAATTCCAATCTTTATCAAACCCTTTTAAAATATATGCATATTGATTATTTTCACTTCTTGTATAGTTTATTCCAAAATATTCTAATGAAAAAGTATTTTGTTGGTGTGTTAAAACGAGCTCCTTTGTTTTTGAAATTATTTTTTTTAATGGTGAATTTTCTTTTTCTGGTTGAATTAATTCGTTAGAAATTTTAAGATTCGATAAATACACAATTGGTTTTTCTTTATTGTATAAAATTTTATCAGGATTGAAATAATTTATTCCTTTTGGATTTCCAAAAAACAAAACATTATTTTCATCTTTATACACGGCGTTGTAATTGAAAGTATTTGACAATAACCCATCTTTTTTGTTAAAGTTTATAAACAAATTAGTGTCACTATTAAATTTAGAGAGTCCTTTGTTACCTCCAATCCAAAGATCCCCAAAATTTCCTTGGGTTAGTGAAAATACAGTTTCATGGATTAATCCACTATTAATAGTAAACCTTTTAAAAACATCCTGTTTGGAGTTGTATTTATAAAGACCATTCCCCAAAGTTCCAATCCACAAACTTTTATCGACATCTTCAAATAAGCTAAAAACAATATTTGGCATGATTGAATTCGACTTGTTAGCCCCTAAATCATCGTTCATTTTTGTATTTAAAGAACTCACATTAAAAACATTTGTTTTTGTGCTTTCTACTTTAAATAAACCCGCTCTTGTTCCAAGCCAAATAGCATCATTATGATCTACTAATACTTTTCTAATATTACTTGTATTTATATTATGTTTTACAAATTCGGGTGTGTTATGATGGGTAAATATTCCTTTTGAGAGAGAATAAGAATACAACCCACTTAAAAAGGTACCAATCCAAATAGTTCCGTTTGAATCTTCATCAAAACTCATTATCCTGTTAGATTTAAATACGCTGTTGGGAGAGGTGGTATTTATGTTGACAAATTTTTTACTTTTATTTTTCAAAAAAAACAATCCAGAATTCCAAGTTCCAACCCATACATTATTTTTACTATCAATAAAAATTGTTGGAATATCTAAGCGATTTAACCCTTTCGCAATTCCATTATTTTGGTCAAAAAGATTGGTAAAGGTTTTTGATTTTATATCATAAACATCAACACCTCCGTCAAACATGCTAATCCATAGTTTTCCTTTATTGTCCTTTGAAATTCCGGTTACTGAATTTGAATTTAATGAGTTTGATAAATATGGGAAACTTTTAAACGAGTTAAATTTATTATAATTATAGTCGTGTACATCAATTCCATTGTTATAATAACCCAACCAAATTCTATTTTTATCGTCTGTATAAACGGTCCAAATCGAATTCGATTTAATTCCTTTTTGATTTAATTTATCTTGTTGGTAGTTTTTAATATTTTTTGTTTTGTAATTTATTTCAAAAAGCCCATCATTCTCTGAACCACATAAAATATTAGAATTTGCCTTTTGTGCCAAAGACATAATTCTCTTTTTTGTTATCTTAAAATTCTCTATGGCATAAACCCCACCAAGTTTGTGATCTATTCTAATGAGTCCAGAAGAAAAAGTTCCAATCCAAATAGAATTATCAGCTGCAACCATCATAGATTCAATAGACTTTTTTATTGTATCATATCCGGTTTTTGTGTTAAATTTTGCGAGTCGAAGTACTTCATTATAAGGATCAAAAGTCATTAATCCTTGATTTGTTCCTATTAAAAAACGTCCATTTTT
Source organism: Polaribacter sp. (assembly GCA_029245665.1). Classification (GTDB taxonomy): domain Bacteria; phylum Bacteroidota; class Bacteroidia; order Flavobacteriales; family Flavobacteriaceae; genus Polaribacter. Next base: position 3,457 of record JAQWOW010000274.1, read on the forward strand.
AGATTTTACAATTGCATTAATCTGAAGATTAATTGTAGATTCGTTTTCTTTGTACTTGATTAATTTAGAGGAAAGCGTTTTCTTATCTAACTTATACAACCCTTGCTGATGTGTCCCATATAGTAAAGTATTTTCATCAAAATCAGTAATTGCATGAACTGCAAATTTTATTTTTCTTCCATTTTTTAGGAGGTGTATCTCATCAAAGTTATCATTCGCTTTATTGTATAAGTTAAGACCTAATTCAGTTCCTACCCAAATATTGTATTGAGAATCTTGAAATGTTGAATACACAATAGAACTATTTAAAGAACCTTTTTTAGAATTTAGCTCTTGTTTGTAACTCTTAAAATCGATACTATTATACTTAAACAATCCATCACTATAAGTTCCAATCCATGTAAACCCCTCATTGTCTTTTAAAATAGATGTAATGGCACTTTGAGTAAAACCATCATCGATAGGTACAAAATTATACTCATTTTGATTTTCTTGACCAATTATTGAATTAAAGAACATAAAAAGAAAGAAAGTATATACAAGCTTACTGCTACTCATGACTGATGAAATTACAAATTAAAAAACATATTTTAGTAAAAGAATATAAATATAATTGTTTGATCTTAATAAGATCTTAAATTTACTAACTTGCTTCAAATATGTTATTTTTTTCCTCAAATATTACAAATACAACAAACATTATGCCTTTAAATTTGTAATATCTATTAATTAGTATTTATTTTAAAGGATTTTAAATTCTAAAAAAAAAGTTATGACTAAAGAAACAAACAATTACTAACTAAGAATTACTCGAAAATTATGAAGAGACTACTCTACTTATTGCTTTTTTTACCAGTAATAATTTCTGCTCAATCAACAACGATATCAGGAATAGTAAAAGACGAAACTGGCAACTTATTACCTGGTGTAACAATTCAAATTAAAAACACAGAAAGTCTGGGAGCTGTGTCAGATTTTGATGGAAACTTTATGATTTCAGTTCCTAAAAATAGTTCACAAATCTTAATATTTTCATATTTAGGATACAAAACTGAAGCGGTTAAAATCAAAAACAAAACCACAATTAATGTTCAATTAGAAGCAGATGCAACCCAATTAGATGAAATTGTAGTAGTTGGTTATGGTAGTGTTCTCAAGAAAGATGTTACGGGTTCAATAACATCTGTAAAAGTAGCAGATGACATTGCAAATCAATCTGGTTCTGTCGATCAATTATTACAAGGTAGATCAGCAGGAGTTCAAGTAATACAAAATGGAGGGTCTCCTGGCTCTGGTATTAGTGTAAAAATTAGAGGAACCAACAGTCTTCGCGGAAATAATGAGCCACTTTATGTTATCGATGGAGTTATTATTTCGTCTGCGGGAGAAGATGTAATAGCTGCTGGTGGTATTGGTAATTCTGGTCAAGAAACTCAAAATGGCTTGAGTGGGATAAACCCTAGAGATATTGAAAGTATTCAAGTTTTAAAAGATGCATCAGCTACTGCAATTTATGGCTCTAGAGGTGCAAATGGTGTGATCTTAATTACTACTAAAAAAGGAGAAAAAGGAAAAGTAAAAATAAGTGCTTTTGTAACAAACTCTGTAAGAAATATAGATAAAAAATACGATGTTTTAGATGGTGTTGGCTATGCTAACTATCAAAATGAATTTTCCGCACTCAACGGAGGAGACCCTCGATTTCAGGTAAATGGTGATCAAGTATTTGGAATTAGTTATAATAACGTAGGCGATGCCAGTGTTTTGGATACACCTGCTCAACTTATCAATTGGCAAGATGAACTATACCGTCCTGGTTTTAGTACTAAGGTTGGTTTTTCAGCTTCAGGTGGAAGTGATAGAGGTAATTATTATGTTTCAGGAGGTTTTGATGAGCAAAATGGTATCGTAAGTAATTCTAGCCTTAAAAATGCTGATTTTAGAATTAATTTAAATCAAAACCTTACAAATAAATTAAAATTAAAAGCTAGAATTAGTACTTCATTTAATAATACAAATTTTGCTGAAGGAGGAGATTTAATCGGTGCCAACCAAAGTTTTGTGAGAAATGCTATTGTTTTTAGACCAGTAATCACTGAAGAGATTGAAGATTTTGGACAAGATTTAGAAGCTTCAAACCCATACTCTTGGGTAAACGATTTTGAAGATGTTTCAAAAGAAAAAAGATATATCATATCTGTGGGGCTTACTTATAAACTGCCTATTAAGGGTTTACAATATGAAATAAAAGGAGGTGGTAATATTAGAACTAAAGACAGAAGACGTTTTTTTGGCCTAACAACATTTCAAGGTTATAACGCAAATGGGGCATTACAAATATCTACGTTAAATGCGACATCTTATCAAATTAATAATTTTTTAAGATTCAATAGAACTTTTAACAAAAAACATAGAATAAATGCGACTGCTGGTATTACTTATGATGTAAGAAATGTAGAGAATAGTATTTATGCAGTTGAAAAATTTGTAACAACCGAACTTACAACGCAACAACCTTTTCTAGCATCCGTAATTACGCAACCGTTGCGATATTTAAAAGCTGACCAACAAATTTTCTCTTTATTGGGTCGTGTAAACTACACCTTTAATAATAAATACATCCTTACAGCATCGTTTCGTAGAGATGGTGTTTCTAAATTCTCAGAAGACAATAGGTATGGTTTCTTTCCATCATTTGCATTGGCATGGAGACTTGATAATGAAAGTTTTATTAAAAACTTAAATATTTTTGAAGATTTAAAACTAAGAGCAGGTTGGGGACAAATAGGAAACCATGGTATTAGAGCTTATGGAACACTGTCTGATTATGGGATTAACGGACAATTATACGGAACACCAGGAAATGAAACTAGTGTGCCCATGACACTTAATAACATTGCAAACCCTAATTTAACTTGGGAAACAACTGAACAAGTTAATCTAGGACTTGATTTTGAAAGTAAAAATAATAGAATCTCAGGTAGTATTGACGCATATGACAAAACAACTAAAGATTTATTGCAAAATAGTCCGATTCCAACATCTTCAGGATTTAGTAATATTCTTATAAACAGAGGAAGTATTTCTAACAAAGGTTTGGAGCTTGCGTTGAATATTACTCCGATTTCTTCTGATGATTTCGAAATTAATATTGGTGGAAATATTTCCTTTAATAAAACGAAAATAGAAGCTCTAGGAATTCCTTTAAAAGATTTTTACATTGATGGAGTTGCAGAAAATCGCTCGTTTTATTTTGGTAATAAGATAAGTAATGGTCAATATTTTAGAACCCCTGCCAATGTATTTATTGAAGGTGAAGAAGCAGGTCTTTTTTATGGATTAGAAAGTGATGGAATATATCAAACAGAAGATACAGACCTTGTTGCAGGTGCTGTTGCTGGTGATGTTAGATTCGTGGATCAAAATGAAGATGGAGTTATCGATATTTTAGATAGGACTTTTATAGGAAATCCAAACCCTGATTTTGTAT
>JAQWOW010000275.1 GCA_029245665.1 Polaribacter sp.
TTCTGCAAGCAAGGTTGCATTGTCTGCTTCGAAATGTATTGTTACAAATACATCATTTGCATTAATGGTACCACTTAAAGGAAATTCGTTGATCCAACTTCCGGCTCCATTCGATTGTTTTTTTATGCTGTATGCAGATAAATCAATCGGATTGTCTGTTAAATTTGCAATTTCTATGGCTTTATTATTACCAGAACCTTCCACATATTCAGAGAAAAATAATTCTACCACACTATTCGTTCCGTCAGTCGTAGTAGCACTTACAGCCGTTGATTGTGCAGATTTATTATTTGCAGAATCCTTTGCTAAAACTGTGATGCTATACGTAGTGGAAATGGTTAAACCTGAAACAGTATAACTGGTTGTTTCAGAAGAGCCTTTTAAAGTACCGTCCACAAAAATATCATAGCCAACCACTGCAGTATTGTCCGTTGAGGATGTCCAATTTACCTTAAAACTTGTTCCTGTTTCATTCGAAATGCTAAGATTACTAGGAACTGATGGTGGTGTAGAATCTGATAACGTTGTACCGTTTACAGCTGTTGATTGTGCAGATTGGTTATTTGCAATATCTTTTGCTGAAACTGTTATCGCATAAGTGGTATTAGAATTTAATCCTGTTGCTGTATAATTTGTAGTGTTCGTTTCTCCATGTAAGTTTCCATTAGTATAGACTTCATATTTTGTGACTGCAACGTTGTCTGTAGCAGCGGTCCAAGAGACATTAATGCTAGCAGTGGTAATGTTGCTCAAAGAAACATTTGTAGGAACCGTTGGTGCTTGGTTATCATTAGAGGAATAAATTCCCCAAGAATCTTCTGCAGGAGTTCCTCCCCAAATTCTTGTTGCTAAATACGCATTGTCTATAAAAGGATTTCTGTTTCCTTGTGCATACGTTTGCTGAGAATCATGATAGGTATTTCGTTGTCTCTCAAAATCTGAAACAGGATCTTCAACATTCCATTTTAAAAATAAATCGATCATATCATCTGGTGTAGCACTTGAGCTACCAACCCCAACTACATTTGGTTTGCATCGGTCACCGTAGCGCAAATACATATACATCATCATTCGTGCAACATCTCCCTTCCATTCATCACCAGGATACCAACCCCCTGAGGTGCTACCAGAATTGCCTGAACCATCTACAAATTTTAAGTTTCCTCTCTGAGTATTATAGCCTAAGTCTGAAGGGCGTAAATGATGTGAGTCTGCACCCGGGCCAGTAGAACCCAATGCAGGGTTTCCTAGAGATTTTGGGTAGGTGTGTTCTCTATTCCAGTCTCCTTGACCTCCTCCATTTTCATTTTTGTTTCTTGACCTTGCTGAAGCTCCAAATGATGAATAACCATATATTAATAAAACTTCACTACTGTTTTCTGGATTTAAATCGGTTACTTTCAAAGCTTCCCAAACTCCAGGTGTATATACCAATAAGTTTGTATGTGCACTGATCGTTTTAGTTGCTAGTTTTTCTTTTAAGTTGATTCCTTCTGCAGTTAAATCTACATTATTATAATAGGCTTCTTGCCCAAAAGCAATGATGCTTACAAATAGTGATAAAAAGAGTATTTTTATTTTCATATTTCTTTCGTTTTACAAAATAATCCAACACCGAATTATTTTATTAATATTATAGTTTGGGCTTAATTTATAATTAATTTTTTAGTACTGTATTTTTTTTCTGAACTGATTTTTACTAAATAAATTCCTTTGGGTAAATTAGAAATACGAATAGCATTGTTGTTTTTTGTAACCACAGAAGTTGATACTAATTTTCCTAATACAGTGTATATGTTTATTGTTGCAGTATCAGTTGCACTAAAATAAACGTATTCTCCATTTGTTGGGTTTGGAAACATTCTAAAAGATTTAAAAGCATTGCTTTTTGTACTTAAGATTGAAGTATGACTCCCAATATCATCAAAGGTGTTTGCAGACAGAATATCCCATTCAGTATTATCGAACGATGTGTTTGGTTCAGAGATAGTACTTTTTCTTCTATAAGTAGCATTTTCGATGTGTTTACTAGAATTGCCTTCTTCGCCAATAATATCTATTAAAACCCCATTTTTAAATAATCCGACTGGGTCGTTTCCATTAAAATTTACGGGAGAGGCAATTTTATAAGGAGCGTCTTCATTGTTAGGAACGATTAAATCTGCATTGCTTGTTAATTCTGAAGCTGCAGAACCAGCATGAATAATAACAAAAACATCATTAGGAATAATACTATTTAAAGAGGGATCTACTAAGAAGTCTGTTTTATCTAGTGGAAGATCATCTACCCAAGAACCACCATTGTGTTGCTTTCGAATGCTATACCCTGTTAAATTAATCGTTGCGCTTGAAAGGTTTACAATTTCAATTGCTTTATTATTACCGCCATTTGGTTCCACGTATTCAGAAATGAATAATTCTGTAATTCCGTTTGAGGCTCCGTTTGTTGTTGTTGCATTGACCGCAGTACTTTTTGAAGATTTGTTATTGTCTGGGTCTTTGGCTAAAATTTCGATGCTATAGGTTGTAGAAGCCGCAAGGCCTGATACCGTGTGAGAAAGAGCTTCTGTTGTTGTATTTAAATTGCCATTAACAAAAACTTCATACCCATTAACAGTGTTATTATCTGTTGAAGCAGACCAAGAAACTTTGAATGAAGAATCAGTGATATTGCTAATTGTTACATTCTCAGGTATTGAAGGTGCTTGTGTATCTTGAAGGGTTGAACCATTTACAGCAGAACTCGCAGTAGACCTATTATTGATCAAATCTTTGGCAACAACGGTAAAACTATAGGTAGTATTTGTATTTAAATCAGTAATTGTAGCACTCGTGTTGGTGGTTTGTGTTGTTAAAATACCGTCTAAATAAACATTGTAACCTGTTACTCCTATGTTATCTGTGGAAGCTGTCCAAGAAACAGTTATAGCATTTAGGCTGATATTGTTGAGTGTTACATTAGTTGGTGTTGTTGGTGCTTCCGTATCGCTATTAGTATAAATACCCCATCTGTCTTCTGCCGAATCTCCACCCCAAATTCTGGTTGCCAAATACGGATTGTCTATAAAAGGATTTCTATTTCCTTGTGCCGCGTAATTTTGCGTATTTCCATGGTAGGTATTTCTTGCTTTTTCAATTTCAGAAACAGGATCTTCAACATTCCATTTTAGGAACAAGTCTATCATTTCATCTGGCGTAAATTGTTTGCTACCTACACCAACAGCGGTTGGCAAACAGACAGAGCCATAGTGCACATACATATACATGATCATTCTTGCTGCATCTCCTTTCCATTCATCCCCAGGATACCAAGCAGCAGTATTAGGGCCATCTAAGCCTTCATGAAAGTCTAAAGTGGAATACTTAGAGGTACCAGTTCCTCGGCCATATTTTCTATTATTTCTTGCTGAGTTTCTACTTCTATCTGCAGCTCTTAAATGATGTGCATCTGTTGCAGGTCCTGGGATATCTGTATCTAAAATAGGGTTTGCTAAAGATTTAGGGAATACATGCTCTCTATTCCAAACGAAAGTTGCTCCGTTTCCAGAGTCTTGTAAATTTTTACTTCTTGCTCTGTCATTTGTATCGTCTTGGTCAGAACCATCTTCCCATCCATAAAATAAAATAACTTCATTGGTGTTATTTGGATTTTCATCTGTTGCTCTTGTAGCATCCCAAACATCTGGTCTTCCACTTGTGTATTCTAATACTCGTGTATGCGATGCTGTTATTTTTGTTGCTAATGCCTCTTTAAGTTGCGTTCCATACAAAGTTAAGTCTACATCATTGTAGTAGGATTCTTGAGAAAAAGAGACTGAAAAAGAACTAATAAGTATTAGTAGGGTTAATTTTTTTATCATTTTTTGGGTATTAAAATTAAAAAAAAAATAGAATTTTGTTTGATTATTTTTTAAATAACAGGGCCGTAAATATAAACATTTATTTTCTTTCTAAAAGAGCCATATAAAAGCCATCAAAACCAGAAATATGTGCGAATACTTTTTTGTCTGAAACCAAGGTAAAGTCTTTTCCTGCATCGGATGTTAAGAAAGTATGTATTTGATTTTGATTTTCTGAAGGTAAAATAGAACAGGTGGCATACACCATTTTTCCACCAGATTTTAGCATTTTAGAGTAACTCTGTAATATTTCTTGTTGAACTTTTTTGATATTGTCTATAAATTCGGGTTGTAATTTCCATTTAGAATCTGGGTTTCTTCGAATAACTCCCAATCCGGAACAAGGAGCATCAATTAAAACACGATCTGCTTTGCCATGAAGTTTTTTAATAGGTTTTGTAGAATCAATAACGCGCATGTCTATATTATGAGCTTTGTTTCTTTTTGCTCTCGCTTTTAATTTACGTAGCTTACTCTCGTATATGTCCATGGCAATAATTTGTCCTTTATTTTCCATTAAAGCTGATAAATGTAGCGTTTTACCACCGGCTCCTGCACAGGTATCAACTACTTTCATACCAGGTTTTACATCTAAATAGGCTGCAACTAATTGAGAAGAAGCGTCTTGTACTTCGAAATAGCCATTGTGAAACGCTTCTGTTCTAAATACATTTGCTCTTTCAGGCAGAACTAAAGCGTCTGCATGATTTGGAACAAATTCTGTAATTATGTTTTCTGTACGTAACTTTTTTTGAAGGATTTCTTTAGAGATATTTAGGGTATTTGTTCTTAAAATCACCTTCGCTTGTTGGTTAAGCGCAGCAATTTCTTTGGTCCAAAGTGCTTCACCTAATTCTGCAACACAAAGCTCATCCATCCAATCTGGAATAGATTCTCTAAATTTTCTAGTTCTAGACAACTCCGCAAAACGACCTTTGATTCTTCTCTCGGGTACATCTCCAACTTGATTCCAGTCTGGTAATGCAATTCCTCTTAGAATACACCATACAGAAAACAATCTCCAGATATTATCTCTATTAAAAGGTGCCTTTACTTCGGCAATTTCTGCATACAATCGATTCCAACGTACCATATCGTAAATTGTTTCTGCAACAAACTTACGATCTCTTGCACCCCAACGTTTATCCCGTTTTAATGCTTTTTCAACAGCTTTATCGGCATAAACACCTTCGTTAAATATATCTCTAATACTGTCTATAACTGCAAACGTTAAATTTCTGTGTAATCTCATTTTTTAATTATAATAGTCTGCAAAGATACGTCAAATAAAAGGTATTTTGTATTTTCGTTATTCATATCTTTTAAAATTGAAATTAAGTTACCCAATAACATATATAAAAGGAATTAGTGTACAAAGAGCAACGCTTTTGTATTCAGAGTTGGGCATAAAAACATGCAATGATTTATTGAACTTTTTTCCTTTTAGATATATTGATAAAACTACTTTTTATTCCATAAAGGAGCTACAGCCAAATTCTTCTGAAGTCCAAATTGTTGGTAAAATTACAAGTGTAAAATCTGTTGCTCAAAAAAGAGGGACTCGGTTAGTGGCAAAATTTCAAGATGCTACAGGAACGATGGAATTGGTTTGGTTCAGAGGACAAAAATGGATCAAAGATTCACTAAAAATAAACCAACCGTATGTTGTTTTTGGAAAATTGAATCATTACAATGGTAGTTTTAGTATGCCGCATCCAGAAATGGAATTGGTTACAGAATACAAAAAAAAGTTGCAAACTAAAATGCAACCTGTATATCCATCCACAGAGAAATTGACAAATTCTGGTGTTTCTAATAAATTAGTTCGAACTTATATTCAAAATTTATTGCAACAGTTTTATGATAAAATACAAGAAACTTTATCAAATGAAATTATTGAGGATTTTAAATTTATTTCCAAACGCGACGCTCTGTTAAATGCTCATTTTCCTAAAAGTCAAGAAAATTTAGCCAAAGCACAAAACAGATTAAAATTTGAAGAATTATTTTTTATTCAGTTGCAATTGTTAAGAAGAAAACTCATCAACAAAACAAAGATAAAAGGCTTTGTTTTTCAAAATGTTGGTGCTAATTTTAATGATTTTTATAGCAATCGTTTGCCATTCGATTTAACCAATGCTCAAAAAAGAGTGTTGAAAGAAATTAGAAAAGATGTTGCTTCTGGTGCACATATGAATCGCCTTTTGCAAGGAGACGTTGGTTCAGGTAAAACAATAGTTGCCTTATTGGCCATGCTTTTGGCTATCGATAATGGTTTTCAAGCCACTATTATGGCGCCAACAGAAATTCTAGCAACACAGCATTATCTCGCAATTTTTGAGCTTTTAGAAACCATGGATTTAAATATCGATTTACTAACAGGTTCTGTAAAAACAAAAAAGCGAAAAGAAATCCATCAAAATCTAGAAGATGGAACTTTAGATATTTTGATTGGAACGCACGCTTTATTAGAAGATAAAGTTCAGTTTAAAAATCTAGGAATAGCAATTATTGACGAACAGCATAGATTTGGAGTTGCACAAAGATCAAAATTGTGGAAAAAAAACACGATTGTACCTCATATTTTAGTGATGACAGCGACTCCAATTCCAAGAACATTGGCGATGTCTGTATATGGAGATTTAGACATTTCTATTATTGATGAATTACCCCCAGGCAGAAAAGAGGTAAAAACGGTTCATAGATTTGACAGCAATAGATTGTCCGTTTTTAAATTTATGAAAGATGAAATTAAAAAAGGGAGACAGGTATACATAGTTTATCCATTGATTCAAGAATCTGAAGTGATGGATTATAAGGATTTGATGGATGGCTATGAGAGTGTTTCTAGAGAATTCCCTACTCCTAAATATCAAATAAGTATTGTTCATGGACAAATGAAACCTGCAGATAAAGAATATGAAATGCAACGTTTTGTAAAAGGTGAAACTCAGATTATGGTAGCAACAACCGTTATTGAAGTTGGTGTAAATGTTCCTAACGCGAGTGTCATGATTATCGAAAGTTCAGAACGATTTGGACTTTCGCAATTACACCAATTACGAGGAAGAGTAGGTAGAGGAGCCGATCAGAGCTATTGTATTTTACTATCTAGTTTTAAGCTCTCTGCAGAAGCAAAAACACGTTTAAAGACAATGGTAGAAACCTCAGATGGTTTTAAAATTGCAGAAGTAGATTTAAAGTTACGCGGCCCAGGAAATTTAATGGGAACTCAACAGAGCGGTATTTTAAATTTAAAGATTGCAGACGTTGTAAAAGATACCAAAATATTGGTGGACGCAAGAAATACAGCCATCTCATTATTACAGGAAGATAGTAACCTTTCTAAATCCCAAAATGATCTTATTAACAAAGCGTATTTAGAACTTTCTAAAACCTCTAAAATTTGGAGTAATATTAGTTAAAATAAATATTTACGAATGGTTTTTTTATAACGAACTATATTTTTCGATTTATGTTAGATACAGTTAATATTCACTTTAAGGTTAGAGACAAACTCGTTATAATTTTAAGATCCTTTTAGCGGCATTGAAAGGAGTTGTTTTTCCGTTTTCTATATTTTTAATTTCTTCTGAAAGTGCATTTTTAATTTTTGGATTTTGAAAAAAATTAGCTTTTAGTTGTTGCTCAATTGAAGACAAAAGCCAAAAATTATTTTGCTCGTTTCTTTTTTGCTGAAAAAAATTATTTTCTTTTGTTAAAGAAATATAATTGGCAATCATAGAATTAATTTCTAAAATACCCATATTATACAGTGCACTTGAAGTAAGTACTTTCGGATGCCATTTGCTTTCTTTTACAGGATATAAGTGCAATGCTCTATTAAATTCAATTTTGGCAATCTTTGCATTTTTTTCGTTCTCACCGTCCGCTTTATTAATAACAATAGCATCTGCCATTTCTATAATCCCACGCTTGATTCCTTGCAATTCATCACCAGCACCAGCCAATTTTAATAATAAAAAAAAGTCGACCATAGAATGTACGACAGTTTCCGATTGTCCAACACCTACCGTTTCTATGATAATTGTATCAAATCCTGCCGCTTCACAAAGAATGATACTTTCACGTGTTTTTTGTGCAACTCCACCCAAAGAATTTCCTGAAGGAGAAGGCCTTATAAATGCATTTTTATCAGTTACTAATTGTTCCATTCTTGTTTTGTCTCCTAAAATAGAACCTTTGTTTACAGAGCTACTTGGGTCAACAGCGAGCACAGCCACCTTTTTGCCTTGCGCCGTTAAATGTTTTCCGAGGGCTTCAATAAAGGTACTTTTTCCAACCCCAGGAACTCCAGTTATTCCTATTCTTATAGAGTTGTTTGCATGGGGTAGGCAACATTCTAAAATTTTGCTTGCTTTTTCTTGATGTCTTGGGTTTGTACTTTCTACTAAAGTGATTGCTCTGCTCAAAAAAGGAATGT
>JAQWOW010000291.1 GCA_029245665.1 Polaribacter sp.
ATCAAGAAGATATAACAAGAGAACTTTTTCAGATGCAAAATAATGTCTATCACCCGGTAGATTTGGGAGAACAAGAGGGTGGTTTAAATTTAATTAAAGAAAATTTTGATTTGGCGCAAATCAATATATCGTACAGTTTTAAAGACCATACATACAAATCTTTTCGCTATTATAAATCTTGTTGTGATTCGGCTGATGCTTTTAAGCAACCAGCAGAAAGTTTCTTCAATGTTATTTCTGTTACAGAAAAACAGCATAGAGCAGAAGGCCACTCTTTTTCTACGTATAATTATGATTATGTTATTGAAGGTAACGGTAAGGTAAGAGTGTTTAATGAACATGATCCAGAAAATGACTACAAAGATCTAGAGTTTACATTTAAGATTCCATCTCGTAAACTAGTCCCTATTGCCTTATAGTAGAAATTGAAGCTCACGAAATCAATTTTTTATAAATAAAGGAAGTAGCGAGCTGTGAATTTAAATTTGAGAATTGGCTATCGATTTTGAATGGAATAAAAAAACGTTTTACCACCACATATAATTTATTGCTGGCTTCTTGCCTACTTACGAAAGTCCGCGAGGACTTTCTTTGTTCGTAATTACTTACTAAATCTGTTGGTTGAAATATGCAACAAACCATATACATAAACGTTGGTGATTGTAATGCCTCGTCCTGAAATAAGGCTATACAATTTCAAACATACTGTATACAAACCTCACTTTTTAATTAACATTCGCTTAATTTCATTCAATTTCATAAGCGCTTCAATAGGTGTTAATGTATCAATATTGGTGGCTAATATTTCTTCTTTGATATTTTCTAACAAAGGGTCATCTAACTGAAAAAAGCTAAGCTGCATTTCTTCATGCTGTGTTTGTTTTAAAACCTCTTTAACTTCTGAATTTTTATTGTTTTTTTCTAATTTTGATAATATTTTATTCGCTCTGTGAACAACTGCATTTGGCATGCCTGCTAATTTAGCAACATGAATTCCAAAACTATGGTTGCTTCCACCAGAAACCAGTTTACGCAAGAAAATAATACTTTCTTTTAACTCTTTTACAGAGACATTAAAGTTTTTAATACGTTCAAAAGTAGCGGTCATTTCATTTAACTCATGATAGTGTGTGGCAAACAATGTTTTTGCTTTTGAAGGGTGCTCGTGTAAAAATTCTGAAATTGCCCAGGCAATTGAAATACCATCATAAGTTGAGGTGCCTCGTCCGATTTCATCTAAAAGTACCAAACTACGTTCAGAAAGATTATTTAGAATGGAAGCAGTTTCGTTCATTTCTACCATAAAAGTAGATTCTCCCATAGAAATATTATCACTTGCGCCAACTCTGGTAAAAATCTTATCTACAATTCCGATTTTTGCGTTTTGTGCAGGTACATAACTTCCCATTTGAGCCAATAAAACAATCAATGCTGTTTGTCTTAAAATTGCTGATTTACCAGACATATTAGGCCCTGTAATCATGATTATTTGTTGCTGAGTTCTATTCAATACCACATCATTTGCAATATACGGCTGATCTATTGGTACTTGTTTTTCAATGACCGGATGACGCCCGTTTTTAATTTCTAAATCACTGCTTTCATCCATTTGCGGGCGCACATAATTATTGTCAATCGCCAAAACTGAAAAAGACAACAAACAATCAATTTTTGCAATAACTTGGGCATTTTCTTGCACAATTGGCACAAATTGAATGATGTATTGCAGTAATTTTGAAAAAATAGTTTGCTCTAATTTTTGAATTTTTTCTTCTGCTCCCAAAATTTTAGCTTCGTATTCTTTCAGTTCTTCAGTAATATAGCGTTCTGCACTTACCAAAGTTTGTTTCCGAATCCATTCTTCAGGAACTTTGTCTTTATGAGTATTTCTAACCTCTATATAGTATCCAAAAACAGAATTGAAAGAAATTTTTAAGCTAGAGATTCCTGTTTTTTCAGTTTCCCTTGCTAACATTTCATCTAAATACTGTTTTCCTGAAGATGAAATTGCTCGTAACTCGTCTAATTCTTGATGAACTCCAGTTGCAATTGCATTTCCTTTGTTGATATTTACAGGGGCATTGTCAAATAAAGTTTCAGAAATTTTAGTGATTAAATCAGTACAAGTATGTAATTGATTCCCCAATTCTATTACGATTTCATTCTTGCTTTTTTCTGCGGACGCTTTAATGGGTAAAATTGCTTTTAGAGAGTCTTTTAACAAGACAATTTCTCTTGGGGAGGCCTTGCCGGTAGCAACTTTAGAAATTAATCTTTCTAAGTCTGATATTTGTTTAAGTTGATAGCTTACTGTCTGCGAAAAATCATCTGAATCTATAAAAAATTTCACTAATTGATGGCGTTTTTTAATTTCGTCGAGATTTTTTAAAGGAAGTGCCAACCAGCGTTTTAGCAACCTTCCACCCATTGGTGAAATGCTTTTGTCGATGACATCTAAAAGCGTAACCGCATTGATAGAATTTGGAGTGTATAGCTCAAGATTGCGAACGGTAAAACGATCCATCCAAATATAATTATCTTCTGCAATTCTTTGAATATTTTGTATGTGTTTTAGCTGATTGTGTTGTGTTTCTGATAAATAATACAACACAGCTCCAGCGGCAACGATTCCGTTTTTAAGATCCTGAATTCCAAAACCTTTTAAGCTTTTAACGTCAAAATGATTTTGTAAAGTTTCATGTGCATATTCAGGTTGAAAAACCCAGTCATCTAGATAAAAGGTGTAATACCTGTTTTCAAAAAATTCTAAGAACTGCTGCTTATTTTGTTTTTGAACTAAAACTTCACTTGGGTTAAAATTCTGTAACAATTTATCAATATATTCAGCATTTCCTTGTGCAACAAGATATTCGCCGGTAGAAACATCAAGAAATGAAATTCCGAGTTGTTTTTTATTAAAATGAATAGCGGCTAAGAAATTATTGGTTTTGCTTTGTAAAACCTCATCATTTAAAGAAACGCCAGGAGTAATTAACTCAGTAACTCCTCTTTTTACGATTGTTTTAGTCTTTTTCGGATCCTCTAATTGATCGCAAATGGCAACACGCATTCCTGCTTTTACTAACTTCGGCAGATAGGTGTTTAAAGAATGATGAGGAAAGCCCGCTAAAGCAGTTTCTGTTACACTTCCTGCGCCTCGTTTTGTTAGGGTAATGCCTAAAACTTCAGCTGCTTTTTTAGCATCATCTCCAAAGGTTTCGTAGAAATCTCCTACCCGAAAAAGCAACATTGCATCAGGATACCTTGTCTTGATTGCGTTGTATTGTTTCATCAAAGGAGTTAGCTTTTTAGGGATTGATTTTGCCACGTTTTTGGAAATTTTCAATTAGTTTTGCTAAGATAGAAAAAAGTGATTGGTTGTTCATTTTTAGTTGTTAGGGAATTATCCACAAATTATGAGAAAACTTAGAAATAACGAGTTAGG
>JAQWOW010000313.1 GCA_029245665.1 Polaribacter sp.
AATTGGGTTTATTTATAAAACTAAAAAATGAATAAAAAAATAGACCAACAAGCAGCAGATAATATTAGGGCATTAGCAGTTGCTATGGTTGAAAAAGCAAATTCGGGTCATCCTGGAGGGCCTATGGGAGGAGCAGATTTCATGCATATCTTATATTCAGAGTTCTTTAATTATGATCCATCAGACATGTCTTGGGCGTTTAGAGATCGTTTTTTTATGGATGCTGGGCATTTATCCACCTTAATGTATGCGCAATATTATTTGTTGGGAAATTATAAAAAAGAAGATATTGCCAATTTTAGACAATGGGGTTCTATAACCCCTGGTCATCCAGAAGTAGATGTTGCAAGAGGTATAGAAAACACTTCTGGTCCTTTAGGTCAGGGTCATACAATGGGAGTTGGAGCAGCAATTGCCGGGAAGTTTTTACAAGCACGGTTTGGAGAATGGATGGATCATAAAGTGTATGGTTTTATTTCTGACGGAGGTATTCAAGAAGAAATTTCACAAGGAGCAGGTAGAATTGCAGGGCATTTAGGGTTGAGTAATTTTATCATGTTTTTCGATTCAAATGACATTCAACTTTCTACTCCAACAGATGAGGTGACTACAGAAGACACCGAAATGAAATATAAATCGTGGGGTTGGAATGTAATTACAATTAATGGTCATAACCACGATGAAATCAGAAAAGCATTACAAAACGCAAACAATCAAACAGAAAAACCAACCTTAATTATCGGTAAAACAATTATGGGAAAAGGTTGTCTAACTTTAAATGGAGATATGTATGAAGGCCATTGTGAATTACATGGTCAACCCATTGGGCATACTGGAGCAGATTTTACAAAGACATTGTTAAATTTAGGAGCAAACCCAGAGAGTCCTTTTGATATTTTTAGTGATGTCAGTAGTTTTTATCAAAATTTACTCACACAAAAAATAGCGAAGGCGGCTAAAAAGAAAGCTAAAATAGCCTCCTGGAAATCAGGAAATGAAGAACTTTCAGATAAACTAGATTTCTTTTTGTCGGGAAAATTACCAGCATTAGATTTTGAGTCTATAGAACATAAAGATGGCTTGGCTTCAAGGGCTGCTTCTTCAGGCGTTTTGGCATATTTAGCTGAAAATGTAGAAAATATGATAGTTTCTTCTGCGGATTTATCAAACTCTGATAAAACAGATGGGTTTTTAAAGAAAACACATGCACTTAAAAAAGGAGATTTTAGTGGTTCATTTTTACAAGCAGGTGTTGCAGAATTAACAATGGCTTGTATTGCAAATGGTATTGCTTTACACGGCGGAATTATTCCTGTAGTAGCCACTTTCTTTGTCTTTTCAGATTATATGAAACCTGCGATTCGTTTGAGTGGAATTCAAGAATTAGGTGTAAAATATGTTTGGACACACGATGCATTTAGAGTTGGTGAAGACGGACCAACTCACCAACCAGTTGAGCAAGAAGCACAAATTCGTTTATTAGAAAAATTAAAAAATCACAGTGGGAATCCAAGTTTTTTAGCTTTACGTCCTGCAGATTCTGCAGAAACAAGTGTAGCTTGGAAAATGGCTCTGGAGAATACCAATTCTCCAACAGGTTTAATTTTATCAAGACAAGGAATTAAAGATTTACCCACAAAAGAAAATTCAAGATATCAAGAAGCATTAGCTGCTGAAAAAGGAGGGTATTTAGTAAAGGAAGTAGAAAATCCAGATATTACATTAGTAGCAAATGGATCTGAAGTAGCAACATTAGTTTCAGCAGCACAAATTTTAGAAGTAGAACATGGACTCAAAGTAAACATTGCTTCAATAATTTCAGAAGGCCTTTTTAGATTGCAATCTAAAGAATATCAAAATAGCATTATTCCAAAAAACACTTCCATATTTGGATTAACAGCAGGTTTACCAGTAAATTTAGAAGGATTAGTTGGTGATAACGGAAAGGTGTTTGGATTAGAACATTTTGGGTATTCAGCACCTGCAACAATTCTAGATGATAAATTTGGTTTTACAGGAGAAAAAGTAAGTAAACAAGTATTGAAATATTTAAAAATAAAATAGTAAATATGAAATTTTTTATAGACACAGCAAATTTAAATGATATTGCAGAGGCAGAAGCTTTAGGAGTTTTAGATGGGGTAACAACAAATCCATCGTTAATGGCAAAAGAGGGTATC
>JAQWOW010000301.1 GCA_029245665.1 Polaribacter sp.
ACCTCGTTTAATCGAGGAAAAAATGCTCATTCTCCTAAGACAAGGAAAAATATCCAAATGGTTTTCTGGTATTGGACAAGAAGCAATTTCAGTAGGGGTTACATCTGCTTTAGAAAATGATGAGTATATTCTACCAATGCATAGAAATTTAGGGGTTTTTACAACCCGAAACGTACCCTTACATCGTTTGTTTTCTCAATGGCAAGGGAAAATGAATGGTTTTACAAAAGGAAGAGATAGAAGCTTTCATTTTGGTACACAAGAATACAATATTGTTGGTATGATTTCTCATTTAGGACCCCAATTAGGAGTGGCAGACGGAATTGCTTTGGCTAATAAATTAAAAAATCTTAAAAAGGTTTGTGCTGTTTTTTCTGGAGAAGGAGGGACCAGCGAAGGAGATTTTCATGAAGCTCTTAATATCGCTTCAGTTTGGAGTCTGCCAGTTTTATTTTGTATTGAAAATAATGGCTATGGATTGTCTACTCCTGTTAACGAGCAGTTTAAATGTGAAAACATTGCAGATAAAGGAATTGGTTACGGAATAGAAAGTCATGTAATTGATGGTAATAATATTTTAGAAGTGTACACCAAAGTAGATGAACTAGCAAAAAGTATTCGAACAAATCCGAGACCTATTTTGTTAGAATTTAAAACCTTCAGAATACGAGGTCATGAGGAAGCTAGTGGAACAAAATATGTTCCTCAGGAGGTGTTAGAACATTGGGCAACGAAAGACCCTCTTGAAAACTACCAGGAGTTTTTAAAAAAAGAAGGTATTTTAACAGATTCATTAGTTATTTCTTTAAAAGAAGAAATAGTTCTTGAAATTGACAAGCATCTTCAAATTACTTTTAATGAAGAACATATAATTCCGAATTTAGAGACAGAATTAAAAGATGTGTATAAAAATTATCAATACAAAGAGTTTGAGGCTTCAGCTAAAAAGAAAAACAATCGTTTCATTGATGCTATTTCAGAAGGTTTGTATCAATCTTTAGAAAAACATGATAATTTAGTTATCATGGGACAAGATATAGCTGAATATGGGGGCGCTTTTAAAATTACTGATGCATTTGTTCAGAAATTTGGGAAAGAACGCATTAGAAATACTCCAATTTGTGAATCGGCTATCGTCTCCGCAGCCTTCGGTTTGTCTGTAAATGGCATAAAATCTATCGTTGAAATGCAGTTTTCAGATTTTGTTTCTTCAGGTTTTAATCCAATAGTAAATCTCTTAGCCAAGTCCCATTATAGATGGTCCGAAAAGGCTGATATTGTTATAAGAATGCCCTGTGGTGCAGGAGTAGGGGCAGGTCCTTTTCATAGTCAAACAAATGAAGCTTGGTTTACTAAAACTCCCGGTTTAAAAGTAGTCTATCCTGCATTTCCACAAGATGCCAAAGGATTGTTAATAGCCGCTGTTAATGATCCAAACCCTGTCCTTTTCTTTGAGCACAAAGCTTTGTATAGATCCATTTATCAAGACGTTTCTGAAAACTATTTCACATTAGAAATTGGAAAAGCAGCGCTTTTAAAAGAAGGAAATCAACTTACAATTATCAGTTATGGAGCTGGAATTCATTGGGTTCTTGAGCTGTTGAAAAACGATACAAATATTTCTTTGGATCTCATTGACCTCAGAACATTGCAACCTTTAGACGAAAAAACAATTTATAAATCCGTTAAAAAAACTGGGAAAGCATTGATTGTTCAGGAAGATTCTCTTTTTGGAGGAGTTGCAAGTGATATTTCTGCACTAATTCATGAAAATTGTTTTGAATACCTAGACGCTCCTGTTAAACGAGTTGCCAGTATAGAAACTCCGATTCCCTTTGATAAAGCTCTAGAAGATCAATATTTGGGAAAAAATAAATTAGAAAAAAGTATTTTTGAGCTCATTAATTATTAAAATTGTTATTTTAGTGGACATAAAACGTCAACATGAATAACAAACAAATTATTTTTAAAAACCGACCTCAAGGAATTCCAGATGAGAATACTTGGCAATTAGAAGAAAATCCAATTCCAGCACTTCAAGAAGGAGAAATTTTAATTCAGCAACATTACATATCCTTAGATCCCGCTATGCGAGGTTGGATGAATGATACCAAATCATATATTCCACCTGTTGCAATAGGAAGTGTGATGCGTGCAGGAACAGTCGGTAAAGTTATTCAGAATAATAACAACCCTAATTTTGAAATAGGAGACTGTATTTCTAGTTGGGGAGGAGTGCAACAGTTCACTGTTTCAGATGGAGAAGGATGTTTTAAAGTTGATGAAAAGGTCGCGTCAATGCCCACTTTTTTAGGCACGTTAGGCATGCCAGGGATGACCGCTTATTTTGGTATTCTTGAAGTTGCAAATATTAAAGAAGGAGATATTGTATTGGTTTCTGGAGCTGCAGGTGCTGTTGGAAGTATTGTGGGGCAAATCGCTAAAATTAAAGGATGTAAAGTGATAGGAATCGCTGGCGGAAAAAAGAAATGTGATTACATCATAAATGAATTAGGCTTTGACGAAGCAATAGACTACAAATCAGAAAATATTTACACAGCCTTAAAAAAGAAATGTCCTAAAGGAGTTGATGTTTATTTTGACAATGTTGGAGGAATTATTTTAGATGCAGCACTGAGCAAATTAAGAATGCATTCTACAGTCGTTATTTGTGGTGCAATTTCTCAGTATAACAACAAGAAAAAAATAAATGGTCCAAGCAATTACCTGTCACTATTAGTTACACGTTCATCAATGAAAGGGATGGTTGTCATGGATTATACCAAAGGTTTTGGAAAAGCTGCAAGAGAAATGGGGAGTTGGTTACATGCAGGTAAATTGAAATCTCGTGAAGATATCTATGAAGGAATAGAAAACTTTCAAGAAACCTACAATCGATTATTTTCAGGAGAAAAAAATGGAAAACTAATTTTAAAAGTAACGGAGTAATAATGGAGTTGGAACATTTC
>JAQWOW010000302.1 GCA_029245665.1 Polaribacter sp.
TAGAGAGATTTTTGTAATTTAGACGCTAATTTGTGAACTAGATTATGAAAAGACTCACTATAAAGGACATTGCAAAGGAATTTAATGTTTCTATTTCTACGGTGTCTAAAGCACTGAATGATAGCTATGAAATTAGTGTAAGCACAAAAGAAAAAATTAAGAAATATGCAAAAGCAAACAACTACAAACCTAATTTTAATGCTTTAAGCTTAAAAAACAGGCAAACAAAAACAATAGGAATTATTATTCCTAACATGCTTAACTATTTCTTCGCTCAAGTTTTTAATGGAATAGAAAAAGTAGCAAACAATAGAGGCTATAAAATAATTTCATGTATTTCTAATGAATCCTTTAAGAAAGAAGTAGAGACCATAGGAATGCTTTCTAACGGAAGTATAGATGGTTTTATTTTATCTCTAGCAGAAGAAACTGTTTCCAAAAATGATTTTAACCATTTTAAAGAAGTATTAGATAACGGAACACCTATTGTTATGTTTGATAGAGTTGCAGAAAATTTAAAATGCGACAAAGTAGTCACCGATAATTTTGATAGTGCAAGAAGTACGGTTGCATACTTGGTTAAATCTGGACATAAAAACATTGCATTTATTTCAACTATAAATAACTTAGAAATTGGAAGAAGAAGGCAATTAGGTTATTTGAAAGGATTGGAAGATTACAACATAAAAGCCGAAAAGAATCTAATCATAAATATAGATGACAACTATAAAAATTATGAAAAAATCCTAGAACCTATTTTTAAAAACAACAATATTGACAGCGTTATTGCTACAGATGAATCCTCTGCAATTGCGGCCATGAAAGTTGCCATTAAAAAGGGGCATAAAATTCCTGAAAACTTTTCTGTTATTTCTTTTTCTAATGGGATTTTAGCAAGACACTCAAGTCCAAGAATGACAACGGTTAGTCAGCACGGAAAAATTATGGGAGAAAAGGCTGCTGAAATGCTTATCAATAGATTAGAAGACAAATCTGAAGAAAAAAAGAAACCCAATACAATCGTTGTTAAAACTGATTTGGTAGAAAGAAACTCCACCAAAAAAATCTTCTAATTTTCCTCAAAACATGAATCTGTCTAAAGTAAAATTAGTGGTTTCTGATATGGACGGGACTCTATTGAATTCTAATGGAGAGGTTAGTGATGTCTTCTTTACATTATTTGATCAATTAAAAAATAAAAATATTCATTTTTGTGCTGCAAGCGGAAGACAATACAACAGCATCGTTCATAAATTAGCCTCCATAAAAGAGGATATCTTTGTAATCGCTGAAAATGGTGGAATTGCCAAAAAAGGAGATACATTATTAGCCTTAAATTCTCTGTCTGCAGAAAAAATAAAAAAAATAATTCCTATTTTAAGAACTATAGATAATGCGCACGTAGTTTTGTGCGGAAAAAATGAAGCCTTTATAGAGTCTAAAAACAAACAATTCATAGACTTATTCCAAGAATACTATCACAGCTATAAAATAGTATCTGATTTGACAAAAATAGCAGATTGGGAAGACTTTTTAAAAATTGCAATTTATCATTTTACTTCATCAGAAGATTTTATTTACCCAAACCTAAAAGAATTTGAAGATGAATTACTCATTAAAATTTCTGGTAAAAATTGGTTGGATATTTCTGATAAAAAAGCGAATAAAGGAAATGCATTAAAGAAAGTGCAGAGACTATTAAATATTACCAAAGAAGAAACACTTGTTTTTGGAGATTATCACAATGACATAGAAATGCTAAAAGAAGCCGATTTTAGCTTTGCAATGAAAAATGCCCACGAAGACATTCTTAAAATTGCAAATTATACCACAGAAAGTAAT
>JAQWOW010000303.1 GCA_029245665.1 Polaribacter sp.
ATAGCCATTGGTCATACTCCAAATTCAGATTTATTCAAAGGTATTTTAAAGATGGATGAAACAGGATACCTAATAACAGAAGGAAAAACAACCAAAACAAATTTACCAGGAGTTTTTGCTGCTGGAGACATACAAGATAAAGAATACAGACAAGCTGTAACTGCAGCAGGTACTGGCTGTATGGCTGCTTTAGATGCTGAGCGTTATTTAGGATCTTTAGAATAAGTATCTACAAATTTATGTATTAAAAAGAGATTATAACTTGTTATAATCTCTTTTTAATGTATGTTTTAAACGAGCTTAAACAATTGCCGAAGCTTTCATAGATTTTCTGTAGGTAAAAGAGTTGAAAATATTTCTTTTACCAAAGTTATTCATAGATTTTGCGTTTATAAACTTTCCAAAAAGAATTTTACTAACACCAAAATATTCATATTTATTACCGTCGGTAAAAGTAACTTCCAAGAGCATACTTTTATGATACCAGTCTGCAACTTGAAACTCTGTAATAGTAGTTTTGTAGGCCTCTAAATTAGCTTCTTTAGTTTCTGGAGCAATGCTCACTAAAAAATGGTACCCATCTATAATTTGAGTACTCATAACAGCTGCTTCATCCTTTTTTTCTTGATCTTGAAATTTATCAGGATGCCATTCTTTGACCAAACCTCTATAGGCTGTTTTTAATTCTTTTAAATTAATAGGGCCTTCTATTTTAAAAAGTTTTTTGTATTCTTTTATGCGCTTCATCTATGCTGTTTTCAAATTGCGTGCAAAAGTATTGATATTAAATGGATTGTAATACAGAAATCACTCATAAATTACAAACCCAATTCTTTTCTTTCTTCTGTGTCAGTAGCTCCATTTTTATTCCAATATTTGGATTGGATTGTTATAATTTTGATCGCTTTGGTTGTTAGCTTTTTTCCTCCTTTAGAAATCGTTTCTTCCCAACTTTCAATAGTAAAAGGAAATTCTTTGGTAGCCTTTATAATTAATTTTCTTTCCAATGATGGATAATAAATAGAGTACTTTAGATAATGAGTATCTTCCTCCAAAGTGGTTTCAGCTTTGTAGGCCTTAATTTTTTGATGATTTAAAGCTAAAAATTCAAAAGAAGGAATGATATTTAAGTTTCCGACAGGTAATTTTTTTGGGTTCATTCGAAGAATGTTCCAAAGCTCATTTTCTAATATGTCTTTTTTTAAGATTATTTTTTTGTCAGCATTACTTTCAAAATATGAATAAAAATCAACATCAAATTTTTCTCTATTATTTAATTGTATAAAAGTATTTCCACACCATTCCTGTGCGGAAAAAGAAATTTTAATAGCCTTTTTTGAATTAATAATTGGAGAGAAAGTACTTGTCATTATAGAATATGGATATATACCTGTCACAAATTTTTTAGTACTATTTAATTTTAAAACGGCGATGTTAGATTTGTTTTTATTATCTGCTTTTACTTGTTTTATGGGTAAAAAATCTTCGGTAACAAAAATATTTACAGCAGTTCCTTTATGAATTTCGCCATACCTGCTTTGAGTCAATTGATAAGAAGTTATTTCTGCTTTACCGGCATGCC
The DNA here is from genome assembly GCA_029245665.1 of Polaribacter sp. GTDB lineage: Bacteria > Bacteroidota > Bacteroidia > Flavobacteriales > Flavobacteriaceae > Polaribacter. The sequence goes on from JAQWOW010000303.1 coordinate 1,583, forward strand.
AGTATGTATTAAATTTTGGATGATTAACTCTACTTTTAAAAGTATTTGAAAGCTTTATTTTTTTAGAACTATTTGTATTGTTACCACAAAGGAATAAGAAACAAATCGAAATATAATAGATGAATTTCATGAGTTTTATTTTGAGTTCGAATTTACAAATATTATAAAAAAGAGTAACGGATAACGAAGAAAAGATATTTAAAAAAAAAAGAGACCATCCTTAAAAATGATCTCTCAAAACAAACAACTAATTCTAAACTTATGATGGTTAAGAATCTTTTAAATATTTTTAAAAACAGTATTTATTTTCTGCTTTTAATTTTTCTGCAATTAAATTGCGTAATTCAATTACATTTGGATAATTTACATATTTAGTAAAACGCTTTAATCCCATCAACAACATACGTTGTTCATCTCCTTCAGCAAAAGAAATAATCCCCTCTTTACCATTTTTTATAATGATATCGACAGCATTGTATAAGTATAACTTTGCCATGGAAATTTGTCCCTCTTGTGCATCCTCTCCGAAACGTTTTGCATTTTTTTCTGTGCGCAATAGGGTAGATTCAGCCATATATATCTCATTTAAAATGTTAGCAGCTGCCAATAATAATTGTTGGTTTTTTTCTAAATCAGGTCCAAATTTTTGTATTGCAGAACCTGCAATCATTAAGAAAACTTTTTTTAACTTAGAGACCATCTCTTTTTCTTCAGCAAATAATTCAGAATAATCAGGGGTGTCAAAGGATGGAATCCCCATTAATTCCTCTCCAACCGCGGTGGCAGGTCCTAGCAGATCCACATGACCTTTCATTGCTTTTTTGATCAGCATTCCAACAGAAAGCATTCTATTGATTTCATTAGTTCCTTCATAAATACGTGAAATTCTTGAATCTCTCCATGCAGCTTCCATAGGGGTCTCTTCTGAAAAACCCATTCCTCCAAAAATTTGAATTCCCTCGTCAGCACAGGCTTGTATGTCCTCTGAAACGGTTACTTTTAAAATAGAACATTCAATGGCATATTCTTCTACACCTTTTAATTCTGCTTCACTATGAGAATTACCATTGGCTAAACGAGCGTTAATTCTATCTTCAATGTCTTTAGCAGCTCTATAACTAGCAGATTCACTTGCATACGTATTCGTAGCCATTTCAGCTAATTTTCCTTTAATAGCTCCAAAATCTGCTATAGGAGTTTTAAATTGTCTGCGTTCTGTGGCATATTTTAAAGCGGTTTCTGTAACTCTTCTTTGAGAGTCAATACACGCTGCAGCTAATTTGATACGTCCAACATTTAAGGCATTTACAGCGATTTTAAAACCACCCCCACGAACTGATAACATATTTTCTGAGGGAACAACCGTATCGTTAAAAAATACTTGACGAGTAGAACTTGCACGAATTCCTAATTTATGTTCTTCATCTCCTAAAGTAATTCCATTAGGACTTTCTTTGTCGTATTCAACAATAAAACCAGTAATGTTTTTATCATCTTCGATGCGAGCAAAAACAATCATCAAATTACAAAATCCAGCATTTGAAATCCACATTTTCTGACCATTGATCTTGTAAGACTTTCCATCCTCGGATAGGGTTGCTGTGGTTTTTCCAGAGTTTGCATCAGAACCTGCCCCTGGCTCTGTCAAACAATAAGCACCCATCCATTCTCCACTCGCTAATTTTGGAACATATTTTTGCTTTTGTGCTTCTGTACCGTATAAGGTTATGGGCATTGTTCCAATACCAGTATGTGCTCCAAATGCGGTACTTAAAGATCCATTTCCACTGGAAATATATTCACAGGTAATCATTGTAGAAACAAATCCCATACCCATTCCACCATATTCTTCAGGAACAGCAACGCCCAAGAAACCTAGCTCTCCGGCCTTTTTCATCACTTCTTCCGTGAGTTTATAGTCTTTTGCTTCGAAACGATCTCTATAAGCAATAATTTCACGCTCGTTAAATTCTTTAACGGCTTCTTTCATCATGATTTGTTCTTCTGAAAAATCCTCAGGAGTAAACACATCCTCACATGAAGTTTCTTTTACTAAAAATTGACCTCCTCTTAAAATTTCTTTTTCTGTTTTATTCATTTTATATTTTTTTCTAATTTTTTAGTTTAAAAATTCAAATACACCAGCGGCACCTTGACCAGTACCCACACACATTGTTACCATACCGTATTTGTTTTTCATTTCTTTTTTACGCATTTCGTCAAATAATTGAACAGATAGCTTTGTTCCGGTGCAGCCTAAAGGATGTCCGAGCGCAATGGCTCCACCATTAACATTTACAATGTCTTGGTTTAAATCCAACTCACGCATTACTGCTAAAGATTGAGAGGCAAAAGCTTCGTTCAATTCGATTAAATCAATATCTTTTTGTTGCAATCCTGCTTGTTTTAGTACCTTCGGTATTGCAGCGACTGGACCAATTCCCATAATTCTTGGCTCCACACCTGCAGCTGCATAGTTTACCATTCTAGCAATAGGTTCTATGTTCAATTCTTTTAC
>JAQWOW010000003.1 GCA_029245665.1 Polaribacter sp.
TAATTATCAAGCATTCAAAGCCTGTTGAATGTCTGCAATAATATCTGCTACATTTTCTAAGCCTACAGAAATCCTTACCAAACCATCTGTAATACCAACTTCTAGTCTATCTTCTTCGGTTAAACGTCCGTGAGTTGTAGATGATGGATGTGTAACAATCGTTCTTGTGTCACCTAAATTTGCGGATAAAGAACACATTTTGATCGCATTTAAAAAATTGCTACCTGCGCTGATTCCTCCTTTGATTTCAAAAGCAACAATATTACCTCCTAATTTCATCTGGTCTTTGGCAACCTTATATTGAGGATGTGATTTTAAAAATGGATATTTCACAAATTTAATATTCGAATTTCCTTCTAAAAATTTTGCTACTTGCATTGCATTCTCGCAGTGTTTTTCAACTCTTATAGAAAGTGTCTCTAGACTTTTAGACAATATCCATGCATTAAAAGGAGACATCGCTGGCCCTGTATTTCTTGCAAATAAATAAATCTCTCGCATTAATTCTTTGCTTCCTACTGTAATGCCACCAAGAACTCGACCCTGACCATCAATTAATTTGGTTGCTGAATGTATTACTAAATCGGCACCAAATTTTATGGGTTGTTGAATATAGGGTGTTGCAAAGCAATTGTCGACAATGAAAATAAGATTGTGCTTTTTAGCTATTGTTCCAATGGCGTCTAAATCTAGAATGTCTACAGCGGGGTTTGTGGGTGTCTCAATATATAAAATCTTTGTATTCTCTTTGATGAAATGCTCTAATAGATGTGCTTCATTTACCTTAAAATAGGACGTTTCAATATTCCATTTCGGAAGGTATTTGTCAAACATACTATGTGTAGAGCCAAACACAGATCTACATGAAACCACATGATCGCCGGCATTTAGTAAGGCAGCAAATGTTGAGAAAATTGCCGACATTCCGGTTGCAAATGCATGCCCCGCTTCGGCCCCTTCCATTGCAACAATTTTATCTACAAATTCTGTTGTATTCGGATTGGTAAACCTACTGTATAAATTACGCTCTTTTTCTTCTGCAAAAGAAGAACGCATGTCTTCAGCATCCTCAAAAACAAAACTTGAGGTTAAGTATAATGGTGTAGAATGTTCAGAAAACTGAGTCCTCTCTGTCTGACTCCTAATCGCTACTGTTTCAAAATGTTTATTCATTTTTTTATGAGCCTTGTCGTTTTTAAAACGATTCCAATAAGTTTAATTATTGTGTTTTGCCAATCTTAAAATATCCCCAAAAACACCTCTTGCTGTTACACTTGCTCCTGCTCCTGCTCCTTGAATTACAATAGGTTGTTCTCCATATGATTCTGTATAGATTTCAAAAATTGCATCAGACCCTTTTAAAGAACCTAGAGGGCTACTTTGTGGAGTGGATACTAATTTTACTTCTAAATCTCCTTTGGTTTGAGATAAATCGCCACTTAATTCTCCGATATAACGAAGCACATGGTTTGGCTTTTGATGGTCTTTTATCGTTTGATATTCGTCATTTAATAACTCTAAATTCCCTAAGAATTCATCCAAAGAATTTTCTTGGAGATGTTCAGGAATTAAGTTTTTAATTTTAACTTCTGTCAATTCATTTTCTAAATCTAGTTCTCTTGCTAGAATTAGTAATTTTCTAGCAACATCATTCCCTCCTAAATCCTCTCGAGGATCTGGCTCTGTATATCCTTTGTCAATTGCTTCTTGTAAAATTTTTGAAAAAGGAAGCTTTTCCGAAGAAAAATTATTAAATAAGTAACTTAATGACCCCGAAAATACACCTCTAATTTTTGTGATATTTTCTCCAGACTCATGCAACAGACGAATGGTATCTATCAAAGGCAAACCTGCACCCACATTGGTTTCATATAAATATTGCTTTTTGTGTTCTTTTAGTTTTGCTCTTACCTGTTTGTAAAAGTCAAAAGACAAGGTGTTGGCAATTTTATTACAAGAAACCAAATCGAAACCAGCTTCTATAAAAGGAATGTAATTCCCCACAAAATTGACATTTGCAGTATTGTCTACAGCAATTAAGTTTTCAAAATGATGTGTTTTGGCAAATGAAATAATATCGCTAACAGAGAGGTTCTCATCGCCGCGATGGTTTAGAGCATCTTTCCAATTTTTAGAAACTCCGTCTTTGTTTAAAAGTACTTTTTTTGAGTTGGCAATGGCAAAAACATTGAATTGAATTTTTCTTCTTTCTAATACAGATTGTGTGTTCTCAATTAGTTGATCGATCAAAGTTGCCCCAACCAAGCCTTTTCCAAAAATAGCAATATTTATTTTTTTTGTAACTCCAAAAATTTGACCATGAATCACATTAACAGCTTTGTGCAACTCCTCTTTTTTAACCACCAAACTCACATTTTTTCCGGTTACTGTATTGTTGAATAAGACCGGTACAATCTGATTTTTTATCAAAGCGTTGTAGGGATGGTGAAATTCACTTAAATCTTGCCCAATGATAGAAATTACAGCAACGTTGTTTACAACAGAAATCTGATTTACATCTTGAGAGTAAAAATCATTTTCAAATTCTTTCTCTAGGGCTGAAACAGCTTGACTTGCTTTGTCTGCATCTATTATCAGACCAATTCCTCTTTCTGATGAACCCTGAGAAATAATACTCACACTGATATTTTTGTCACTTAAAACTCTAAAAATTCGTGCATCTACACCCACTTTTCCTAACAAGCCTCTTCCCTCAAAATTCAACAAGGCAACAGGATCGGTTGTAGAAATAGATTTAATTCCTTTAACAGATGATTCTGAAGTAATTAAAGTTCCTTTATCTTCTTTATTAAAGGTATTTAAAACTCGAAGGTTTATATTCTTTTCCAACAAAGGAATGATTGTTTTGGCATGCAAAATCGTGGCTCCAAAATTGGCCAATTCATTGGCTTCTGAAAACGATAATTGTTCAATTTTTTTGGCATCCGCTACCATCTCTGGATTGGCTGTAAAGATACCGCTCACATGTGTGTAGTTTTGCAACTCTTCTGCATCTAAATAATTTGCTAATAAAGCGGCCGTATAATTACTTCCGTTTCTTCCTAAAGTGGTTGTTTCTCCTTTTTTAGTTGACGCAATAAACCCTGAAACAACCTGAATTTTAGTCAAATTATTCTTAAAATAACTCCTTACATTTTCTTTGGAAACGGAGTTGATAGGTTGCGCATTTCCAAAATTTTCGTCTGTAATAATTAAAGACCTAGAATCTACTGGATTGGCAGAGATTTGTAACTTTTCTAATAAACTCGCTACTAATTTTACCGATAGCAATTCTCCTTGAGCCAAAACTTCTTCTTTAATTTTCTGACTGTAATCACCCAATAAAGAAACCCCTTCAAAAATAGTTTCTAATTTTGAAAATTCGTCTGAAAATTCAACTTTACCATTGGGTTCTTGTTGGTATTTTTGAAACTTCTCAAAGGCAGATTTGTATTCTTTTTTTGTTGCTGCTTGATGTAAAATAGACTCTAATTCATTTGTTGAATCTCCTCTTGCAGAGACAACTACAGCTATTTTTTCTCCAGCGTTGTACTTACTTGAAATAAGTTCAATTGCATTTTCTAAACCTTTTCCGTTTGCCAAAGACTTTCCTCCAAATTTTAAAATTTTCATCTTATTCTCTTTGTAATCTTTATTAAAAATAGGTTCAATAATTTTTTGCAATTGGTCATATTCTATCAAAAAAGCATCGTGCCCATGCACTGAGTTTATTTCAGTATAGGTAACATTCTCTTTTGTTAATGCCAATTTTTTGTGGGTTTCTCTATTTTCTTCTGCAGTAAAAAACAGATCAGAATCAACCCCAATAATATGAATATTGGCCTCCACTTTATCGAGAAGTTCAATATCTTTTTTTCCTCCCTCTGTAACGTCAATTGTTTTTAATAATTGATTCATTAACTTGTAAGAGGAAAGTTGATAGCGTTCTTGTAATTTTTTTCCATGATGTAACAACCAGCTTTCGACATCAAAAACATCTGAATTGTCTTTTTTAGATCGATGAAAACGTTCTTTAAAAGACTCTGGTGTTCTGTAACATAACATTGCATGCATTCTGGCATCATGAACAGGATTGCTAGAATTTACTAAAAATTGTTCTTGAATTTGACAATTGGCAATTAACCAATCTGTAGACTTCCAATCGGTTGCAACCGGAATAAAATGTTGGGTAATTTTTGTATCTAAAGAAACCATTTCCCAAGCAATTCCTCCTCCCAAAGAACCTCCAATTAACGCAAATAACTTTGAAATTCTTAATGTAGATAATCCTTGTAAAAAGATCTTTGCAATATCTCTTGCAATAAAGGTTTTGTAATTATCAATTAAAAAACCATCGAACCCATTTCCAGGAATATTAAAAGACAAAATGGTGTAAACATCGGTATTAATCGCTTTCTGATGACCAACTATATCTCGCCACCACCCCTCATCTCCGGCAACATTGCTGTGCCCGGTCAAGGCATGATTGATTAACACTACAGGAGCTGTCCCTAATTCTTTTCCAAAAACCTGGTAACTCAAATTAAGTTCAGAAAAGGAGGTACCTGCTTCTGTAGTGAACCCTTTTATTTTAATATGTTTCAGTTGATCTTTCAAGGAGTTATTTATAGTTCAGAAAAAGCTGCTTTTAAGTCTTCTTTTAAATCTTCTAAATCTTCAATACCCACAGACAATCTAATTAAATCCTGACCAACACCTGCATTTGCTTGTTGTGCTTCATCTAACTGCTGGTGGGTTGTACTTGCTGGGTGAATGATTAAAGATTTTGTATCTCCAATATTTGCCAATAATGAAAATACCTTTGTTTTGTCTGCAATCTTTTTTGCAGCTTCAAAACCACCTTTTGCTCCAAAAGTAACAATTCCGCTTTGTCCCTTTGGCAAGTACTTATCTGCTAATGATTTGTAAGTACTGCTTTCTAAACCAGGATAATTTACCCAAGCCACTTCTTCCTGAGCTTCTAACCATTTTGCAAGAGCTAACGCATTTTCTGAATGCTGTTTGATTCTTACTGGCAATGTTTCCAATCCTTGAATTATATTGAAGGCATTTGTAGGACTCAATGCTCCTCCAAAATCACGTAAGCCTTCTAGAATTAATTTAAAGGTATAGGAAGCTGCTCCTAAAACTTCATGGTATTTCAATCCATGATACCCTGCAGAAGGCTCTGTAAATTCAGGAAATTTACCATTTGCCCAGTTAAAGGTTCCTGCATCAATAATGGCTCCTCCCAAAGAAGTTCCTTGTCCTCCAATATATTTTGTTAAAGAATGAATGACAATGTTTGCTCCGTGTTTAATTGGGTTTAATAAAACCGGCGTTGCTACTGTGTTGTCTACTATAAATGGAACTTCTGCCGCTCTAGAATGCGCAGAGATCGCTTCTAAATCTAATACATCTAATTTTGGATTCCCTAACGATTCTACAAAAAATGCTCTTGTATTGTCTTGAACAGCAGCTGCAAAATTATCTGGATTTGATGCATCTACAAAAGTCGTTGTAATGCCAAATCTTGGCAATGTTACATTCAATAAATTGAAGGTTCCTCCATACAAACTACTTGAAGCAACGATATGGTCTCCAGCTTTTAAAAGGGTTAATAAACCTGTTGCTATTGCTGAGGTTCCGGATGCAAAAACAACGGCTCCAATTCCTCCTTCAACTGCCGCTAAACGATCTTGTAAAATTTGATTTGTAGGATTGTTTAAACGGGTGTAAATAAATCCTAATTCTTTTAATGAAAAAAGATTGGCAGCATGTTCTGAATTGTTAAAAACATACGATGATGTTTGATAAATAGGAACTGCTCTTGTTCCTCCATTTTGTGTTACATCATGCCCTGCATGTAATGCGTTTGTTGCTAATTTTTGCGTACTCATTTTTCTATTTTTTTTGAGTTAATTAAAATTTCTGCACTTACAGAAATACTATTTTCAAAAGAAATCCAATACCTAATATTGTAAATCCCTTTGAGATTAAACCAAAAGTCAAATGCACCTGTTTTAAAGATGTACTTACTAGAAAAATGTTATTAAGAAAAATAGAGCTTTCCAGAACAGGAAATCTCTTTTTTGTTATCTATCCAAATATAAAATACTTAGGTAGAATTTAGCACCTTCTTTATTTCTAAAGGGTTGCTAAGGTTTCAACGGGTCTAATCCCTTCACCTTTCTTGATAACATTTCAATAAGTTATTGAACTTTGTGAGTGCAAATATAGGTTCAGAAAAATTAAATATCCAAGTAAAAATGATTTTATTTTTAAGAAATAACAATATCACACTTAAAAGACTATTTTTCTAAACATCAGTTAATTTATTAGATGTGAACTCTATTTTATTGATAATATCATAATAAAATATTATTGTAAAAAGTGATAATATTTAGATATATAATGTAACTTTGCAATGAATTAAAGAGGAAAAATTTGAACTGATTGCAACCTCTGATACTGATATATTCAGTTGAAACAAAAAATGCTAAAGCAGTAATTTTCTACTACTTTTAGCGACAGGCAATCAATTTTTATTTTCAATTATTATAAAAAAAGATATATGTCATATTTATTTACTTCGGAAAGCGTTTCGGAGGGACATCCAGACAAAGTTGCTGATCAAATCTCTGATGCACTAATTGATAACTTTCTAGCCTTTGACAAGTCGAGTAAAGTTGCTTGTGAAACGCTCGTTACAACTGGTCAGGTTATTTTAGCAGGAGAAGTGAAGTCTAAAACCTATTTAGACGTTCAAAAAATTGCCAGAGATGTCATTAACAAAATTGGGTATACCAAAGGAGATTATATGTTCGACGGCAATTCTTGTGGAGTATTGTCTGCAATTCATGAGCAATCACCAGATATTAATCAAGGAGTTGATAGAACGAGCCCCGAAGAGCAGGGTGCTGGAGATCAAGGAATGATGTTTGGGTATGCCACAAATGAAACTGAAAATTACATGCCTTTAGCCCTTGAAATCTCACACAGATTATTGAGAGAGCTAGCAGCATTGCGAAGAGAAAATAAGGACATCCCCTACCTTCGTCCAGATGCGAAAAGCCAAGTAACAATTGAATATTCTGATGATAATATCCCACAAAGAATTGATGCAATTGTCATCTCTACCCAGCACGATGATTTTGACCCTTCTGAAGAAGTAATGTTGGCCAAAATCAAAAAAGACATTGTTGAAATTTTAATTCCTAGAGTCATTGCAAAATTACCAATTCATATTCAACAATTATTTACAAAAGAAATTACCTATCATATCAATCCAACTGGAGTTTTTGTAATCGGAGGACCCCA
>JAQWOW010000015.1 GCA_029245665.1 Polaribacter sp.
TAGAGTGATAATGTCGTTAAAATAAAAAACAGCCTCTCTGTTATTCGTGAAGGCCTGTAGTTCTTTTCCCAGAATTTCAACTAAATTACCAATTACCAATTGTATGCTTTTTGGAAAAGCTGGGAACTCTTTTATGGGGGCATGTTTGTGAAAAAAATGGGGGTTTTTGGGTATTTTTTTTGCAATAAATTCACAAGACGATTAATGTCTGAAATCCATTTTTTAGGAGAATTTAATGTAAAAGCATCATTTCCTCCCATACCAATAACAATTATGTCATAGGAACTTTCTTTAATTTTGGGAATTATTTTTGAACATACTTGTTTTACAGTATAACCACTTTTTGCATACACTTTCCATTGTATATTTCGTTTTAAAATGGTGGAGAGGGTTTCTGATAAAGCGCCTGTGAAACCATTTTGATGCAAATCTACACCCACTCCCGCAATAGTACTTTCGCCAATAGATAGGAGGCTTAAAGTTTTGTTGAAATGGTTATTGACGAATCCATTTGGTTCTTTTGCTTCAGGAAGTTTCGGGATTTTATTCCTAATATTTTTTCCCTAAAAATACAACAAAGGAAGCCATGGAATTGCAATGATTGCTCCTAAAAAATACCTAAAATTCATGAGTGATCTTGTGAATTTTTTAACTCATTTGCCTTTTTAATAATCAATTTTAATCGTTCTTTATGTTTACTTTTTTCTAACCTCAGTTTGTTTGTTTTTCTAGCCATCAACTTGCTATGTTTTGCTTTATTCATAGTGTTTTTTGCTTTTCCTTTTTTTGGCATTTTAGTAAAATTTAATTAAATACATAGATAACTTACGATGCGGTAATTTTATCTTTTTATTTTCTTCGATATAACCACCAATTCATGTCTCGGGTTTGTTTATACCCTAATTTTTCATAAAGAGGAATTGCAGAGTTTCCTTTATCTGTGTGTAGAATAGGTAATTTTTTTTCTTTTAAAATCTCGTTTGTTGTATGGGCGACTAATTGTTTTCCAAAGCCTCTCCCTCTATAATCTGGATGTGTCACAACCGCACTTACCTCTATGAAATCGTTCGTTTGCATTCGCTGACCTGTTATTGACACTAATTTATTGTTTTTGAAAATACCGTAGTATTTACCCATTTCAAAAGTTTTCATTTGATAATATCCTGGCATTACCAACCAAATTAAGTCATAAATTTCTTTGCTATATTCTTGGGTCAATAACACTATTTTTTCTGAATTTTTCACTTCAACTAAATTTTCAAGGACCATTTGACATCCATTAATTTTTTTTTCTAGATGTACCTTTTTTGAATCTATAATTGGTATTAGGTTTTCAGACACTAAAAAAAAACGGTCACTTATTTTAGAATATGCATTCAAAGCTTTCGCTGTTTTTGAAGGATCAAAAAAGGCGCCAAAAGTACAAATTTCTGGTCGGTAAAAGCGAACACCCTCATATTCTATAAGAAATGATTGATGAGTTTCATTTAATGAATACCAAACCGGATTTTTTAATTTTTCTATTAATTTATTCATCAAAAATAAATATAAAAAAAACCCGCAATAAATGCGAGTTTTAATAAATATATATTATGATTATTGCTATGCTAACATGGTAACAGGATTTTCAATAAACGTTTTTAATGTTTGTAAAAACTGTGCTCCAACTGCACCGTCAACAGTTCGATGATCACATGCTAAGGTTAATTTCATTGTATTACCAACAACAATTTGTCCTTTTTTAACAACTGGTTTTTCAATAATAGCACCAACAGATAAAATAGCTGAGTTTGGTTGATTGATAATTGAAGTAAAGCTTTCTATGCCAAACATTCCGAGGTTCGAAACGGTAAAGGTACTTCCTTGCATTTCATCAACTTTAATCTTTTTATCTCTTGCTTTTCCTGCCAGGTCTCTAACGGTAGCTCCAATTTGGGTAAGGCTTAATTGATCTGTATGTTTCACAACAGGCACCAACAAGCCATCAGCTACTGCAACCGCAACTCCAATATGGATATGACTATGGATGATTGTATTTGTTTCGGTCCAAGAAGTATTTACTTGTGGATGTTTTTTCAGAGCCATTGCACAAGCTTTTACAACCATATCATTAAATGATACTTTTACATCTGGAATTCCATTTATTGTTTTTCTAGAAGTCATTGCATTGTCCATGTCAACTTCTACATTTAAATAAAAGTGAGGTGCCGTAAATTTTGAATTACCAAGAGATTTTGCAATTGCTTTACGCATTTGAGAGTTTTTAACCTCTTTAGATTTTTCTTCGTTAATAGCAATAAAACTTTCAGAGCTAGTAACAGACGAACCTTTGATTTCTTCAGCTTTTGAGGATGGTGTATAATTTTCCACATCTTTCTTAATAATTCTTCCGTTTTCACCAGAACCATTTACATCAGCTAAGTTTATGCCTTTATCAGAAGCAATTTTCTTTGCGAGTGGAGATGCAAAAATACGACCACTTGGGGAGTTATTTGATGAGTTAACAGTTTTCGCTTCTTCAGTTTTCGCAGCAGCAGGTTGTACTTCTACTTTTTCAGAAGTGCTTTTTTCAGCAGGAGCGGAGGCACCTCCGTTGGCAACGATAGCAGAAACATCTGTACCAGCAGGGCCAATAATAGTTAATAAGCTATCTACAGGAGCAGTTTCTCCTTCTTGAACACCAATGTATAGGATGGTTCCTTCATAGAAACATTCAAATTCCATGGTGGCTTTGTCAGTTTCAATTTCTGCAAGCATGACACCTTCTTCTACGGTGTCTCCAACTTTTTTTAACCATGTTGCCACAGTTCCGTCAGTCATCGTATCACTTAAACGAGGCATGGTAATTACTTGAACTCCTTCAGGGATTGTAATTGAATCTGAAGCGCTTGTATTTTTTGTAATTGATTCTTCTTTTTTCACTTCTGCAACAGTTTCTTCTTTTACTGTTTCTTCTTTGACTGTCTCTGGGCTTGCGTTTATGATTGCTGAAATATCTTCATTTTCTTCACCAATTACAGCTAACAAAACATCAACTGGAGAAGTTTCTCCTTCTTGAATACCGATGTACAATAAAGTTCCTTCATAGAAAGACTCAAATTCCATAGTTGCTTTGTCAGTTTCAATTTCAGCTAAAATATCGCCTTCTTCAATTTTATCACCAACATTTTTTAACCATTTTGCCACAACACCTTCTTCCATGGTGTCACTTAATCTTGGCATATTTATAATTGTAGCCATATCTTAACTTATAAAAGGATAATCTTCTTGTTCATAAACCATATCATACATTTGTTGCGTTTCTGGATACGGAGAATCCTCTGCAAATTGCTCACATTCTTTTACCAAAACTTTTACCTCTTTATCTATTGCAGCTATTTCTTCTGCAGTAGCATAATTCTTCTCTTTTATAACATCTAAAATTTGTGTTATAGGATCTATTTTTTTGTATTCTTCTACTTCGTCTTTGGTTCTATAGTGTTGTGCATCCGACATGGAGTGTCCTCTATATCTGTATGTTTTCATTTCTAAAAAGGTGGGTCCATCTCCTCGTCTAGCTCTTTCCAAAGCTTCGTCTACAGCTTCAGCAACCTTAATTGGATTCATTGCATCTACTGGTCCACAAGGCATTTCATACCCCAACCCTAGTTTCCATATATCTGAATGATTTGCTGTTCTATCAACAGAGGTACCCATTGCATATCCGTTATTTTCACAGATAAAAATCACAGGTAATTTCCATAGCATTGCTAAGTTGAATGCTTCGTGTAATGACCCTTGTCTTGCAGCACCATCACCAAAACAGGTTAGAGTGACTGCATTAGAACCGTTGTATTTATCAGCAAAAGCAAGACCAGCACCCAAAGGAATCTGTCCACCAACAATACCATGACCTCCGTAAAAACGAAATTCTTTTGAGAAAATATGCATAGAACCACCCATTCCTTTTGATGTTCCTGTAGCTTTTCCAAATAACTCCGCCATTACCCGTTTAGGATCTTCACCCATACCAATTGGTTGAACGTGATTTCTGTAAGCAGTAATCATCTTATCTTTAGACAAGTCCATAGCATGCAATGCACCCGCTAAAATAGCTTCTTGACCATTGTATAAATGTAAGAACCCTCTCACTTTTTGTTGAATATAAACAGAAGCTAACTTGTCTTCAAATTTACGCCAAAAGAGCATGTCTTTATACCAGTCTAAATAGGTTTGTTTGGTAATTTTTTTCATTCTTTATGATTCTTGTTTTTGGTAAAATAGA
>JAQWOW010000037.1 GCA_029245665.1 Polaribacter sp.
CTATTTATTTTTTTTGGTGGAAATTTATAAAAAAGAATACTCAATAAAAATAGCAAACCATTGGTCGTCATTACATACAATATCGGGCTCATATTTACTTGTTTTTAGGTCTTAACAATCCTTCTTGTGCAAAAGAGGCAATTAGCACTCCATCTCTTGTAAAAATATTTCCTTTAGACAGGCCTCTTGCTCCGAAAGAATTTGGAGATTCAGCAGAAAATAACATCCAATCATCAAAATCAAACTCTCTAAAAAACCACATAGAATGATCTAAACTTGCGGTTTGTAAATTGTTGAAATTAGCTTTGCTGGCATTTGGGTTTATAGCCGCATTTAAAATATTATAATCTGATATGTATGTCAGAATTTGTTGTTTTTTTTGAAGGTCTAAGTCTTTTGAACCCCCTTTCAATTTAAACCAAACATTCTCTTCTGCAGGCAAGTTTATAGGATCTATAGGGTTAGGAATTACCGTTGGTTTGAATTCGATAGGTCTTTCAATACTTAAAAATTCTTTCATTTTTTTTGGGATAAAATCTCCAAATTGAGTTCCTATTTCATCCCAACTAATTAATTCTTCAGGTTGTTTTAAGTCATTTTTTATTGATTTTTGATGTTCAAAACCCGCTTCCTTTTTGTGAAAAGAGGCGGCCAAAATAAATATAGTAACCTCGTTTTGTGTCGCTTTTACGCGTCTTGTAGAAAAACTACCTCCATTTCTTACTTCCGAAACATGATACTTAATAGGGATTTTTAAATTACCGGCTTCTAAAAAATAAGAATGTAAAGAATGTAATATCCTGTTTTCAGGAATGGTTCTATAAGCGGCATTTACTGCTTGAGCTAGCACTTGTCCGCCAAAAACAACAGGACTTCCAATAGCAACACTATTTCCGGTAAAAACGTGGTTTCCTAAATCTTTTAAATTTAAAAGAGCGATTAATTCTTTGGCATTTTTCATGAATTTTTAAGGTTTTTTAAAAGGAAATTTTTGTTGAAACGGGGTTGGTTGAATCCTTTGCAAAAATAACTTTAAAATTTTATTTGTGATGCTTTTTTTATGACGAATATACATGGTTAAATCTTGAGGAACTGCTCCAACAGAGCTTTTAATTTCGCTTGCAGTTCTGCCAAAATTAATCCTATTTAGCTTTTTTTCGATTCCAATTTCTATATAATCATACAGCATTCTTTGATAAATAGCATGCTCTTTATTTAATTCGTAATTAATTCCTACAAAATGGGCGTCCAAAGATTTTTGATTAATTACACCGGAGATAAAACCTACAATATTATCCTCTAACCAGTAGGTTTTTAAAATATAATTATTACCCAAATTTTTCTTTAAATCTTTGAAAGAGTTTAGATTAAAATTTCCTAGATTAAAATCGGCATTGTCAACTACCTTTTTATAAAGAGCAGTCATCTTTGGAAGTTGAATATCTATGTTTTCTGGTGTAACATTTTCTATTTTAATATTTGTGCTTCTTAGAAATGCTTTGCGAGCTTTTACCCTAAATTTAGTTTTCATTGACGCCAAATAATCCTCAAAAACATGCCAATTTTCATCTAATTTAAGCATCATGTTTTGTTCTACTGAAAATGGGTGGTAATTATAATCTCTCAGTTCATTAGAAATAAACAACGATTTATTTCTAAAATCCTTTAGAAGAAAAGCATCAATTTTTATTTTTTTGTTAGCGTTTACAAAATGTAAAATCGCTTTGGCTAATTCTTTAATAATTATTTTTTTATTTTGATTTTTTTTGATGAAAATTCCATGTTCCCCGCTTACAAAAGTGTTTCCAGAAATTAGTATTTTTAAGGGTTTTTTATTTGGAAGAATATGTAGTTTTCTTCCAATATTTTTTAGTTTTCTAATTAATAGTTCTAAGTCATTTTTGATATCATCAATATGAAAATTCACAATTTGAATAGTAGCGAATGCAATTGGGTTAGAGTTTTTATCGATTAAAACAATATAAGAAAACACTATTTCAGGATGATTTTTCTCTACTGCTTTTAAAAAAGCAGGATTAAAATAAATATTTTTTGCACACTGTAAACCTTTCCAAATTTTCGGAGATATTTGGTCTATAGAGGAGAAAAATAAAGCAGTAT
>JAQWOW010000045.1 GCA_029245665.1 Polaribacter sp.
GTTGATTTTTTCTAAAACTTCAGCATCAGAAACAAAGCAATAAACGGCTTCAGAATGTGTTAAAATATATTGATAATCTTCTTTGCTAATTGTTGGGTAAATAGGAACATTTTGTGCTCCAGTTTGTAAAATTCCAATATCACAAATATTCCATTCTGTTCTATTATTAGAAGATATGATTGCAATTTTATCATTTGGTTTTACACCAAGATGTAACAATCCTCTACTGATTGCATTTGCTTTATTAATATATTCTTGGGTAGATATTGATTCCCATTTTCCATTATATTTTGTTGAAAATGCTTGGGGTAAATTATATTTTTCTAATAGATAATAAGGAAAATCAAATATTCGAGTAATTTCGGTAGCCATAATCGTTTTTTGTATATCGCAAAATAGTTAAATTCCCTTGAAATAACAAATTAATAACCTACCTGTAAAATATTATGAATTAAATATTTTTTCATAAAGATTTTTGTATTTTTCTTTGATTACTTTACGCTTCATTTTCATGGTAGGTGTGAGGTGACCTTCTTCAATAGACCATTCGTCTGGTGTGATTTCAAATTTTTTAATTTGTTCCCATTTTCCAAATTTTTGATTGTGAATCTCAATTTCTTTACCGATTCTGTTTATAAATCGTTCATTGGTTACAATGGTATCTACTGGCAACTTTTTTCTCAAAGCCCATTCCTTTGCAAATTCAAAATTTACTTGAATCAATGCTGCTGGCATTTTTTCTGATTCACCAATGACCATTACTTGTTCTATAAATCGTGACTGCTTTAATTCACTTTCTAAAACTGCAGGAGCAATATATTTACCTCCAGATGTTTTAAACATTTCTTTTTTTCTATCTGTAATTTTTAGAAATCCTTCAGCATCGATTTCGCCAATATCACCAGTATGCAAATACCCATTTACAATCGTTTTTCGCGTCATTTCTTCCTCTTTGTAATATCCAAGCATCACTGTAGAACCTTTCAATAAAATTTCTCCATCTTCGGCTATTTTAACCTGCAAACCTTCCAGAGGTTTTCCAACCGTTCCAATTTTTAACCCGAAGTTTCTGAGGTCATTTACAGTAATTGCAGGGGAAGATTCTGTCATACCATACCCTTCAAAAACAGGTATTCCTGCTGCTAAAAAAATACGTATCAAACGATCTTGCATAGGGGCACTTCCACTTAACATAAATTCTAAATGGCCTCCCAAAGCATCTTTCCATTTAGAAAAAATTAATTTTCGTGCAATTGCTAATTTAAAGGCATAGAATTTCCCGTTTTTCCCATAGGGTTCATACTGTTCACCTAATGAAATAGCCCAGAAGAATAATCCTTTTTTTAGACCAGATAAAGTACTTCCTTTAGCAACAATTTTATCAAATATCTTCTCTAATAATCTTGGAACAACTGCTATAAAATGAGGCTTTATTTCTCGAATATTATCTCCTAGCAATTCGATACTTTCAGCAAAATGGACTTGATATCCCAAGTATTGATAGTAATACGAAGCAGCTCTTTCAAAAATATGGCAAATTGGCAAATAGCTTATAATTCTTTTATGATTTCCCTTTAGGTCGAGGGTTTTATCTGTTTTAAAGATATTGTCTATAATGTTTTTGTGCGATAACATAACTCCTTTCGGAGTTCCAGTAGTTCCGGAGGTGTAAATTATGGTTGCCAAATCTTCCGGTTTAACAGCCTCCTTTAAGGTTTTTATTTTTGCTAAATCAATTGTTTTTTCTCCGATTTCTAGAAATCTATTCCAGCTACAATCATGCTTCAATTCTTTTAAATAGAATACTTTTTTTATGCGAGTTTGATTTTGAATTTTCTGTACTTTATCAAACAAAACTTCATCAGATACAAAACAATACTCCGCATCAGAATGATTTAATACATACGCGTAATCTTTTTCAGATAATGTTGGGTATAAGGGTACATTCTGTGCGCCAATTTGTAATAATCCAATGTCTAAAATATGCCAATTGGGATTGTTATTTGTAGTGATGACAGCAATTTTATCATTCTTCTTAATTCCTAATTCTAAAAGAGAAGCACTAACTTTGTTGGCTCTTTTAAGATACTCTTTCGTCGAAATTTTTTTCCATTGCTGGTCTTCTTTGTATAGAAAACACTCCTCTTGTGAGTGGTATTTAAGCTGATAATCGGCAAAATCAAAAAGGCGAGTAGGTTTCATGGGGTGATATTTATAGCAATATATGAAAAGATTTTTAGAAAGAAGTTGGTAGCCTTTCTTGTGAGGGTAATCTCGATGTCAATAATTTAGTCTAAGGTGTTTTGGCTTTTTTTAATAGAACAAAAAAAAACAAACTTTCTAGAAAGTTTGTTTTTAAAAATGAGTTTTTTTTAAATTATTTTTTAGTTTCAATCCATTGCTTTGCATTCACAAAAGCTTCTAGCCAAGGAGAAACTTCGTCTTTTCTTCTTTCAGGGTAGTGCGCCCAATTCCATTGAAAAATGGAACGTTCAATATGAGGCATTGTTACTAAATGACGTCCCGTTTGATCGCAAAGCATGGCTGTATTAAAATCCGATCCATTAGGATTGTTTGGATATCCTTCATATCCATATTTTGCTACAATATTGTATTTGTCTTCAGATTCTGGTAAGTTAAATTTACCTTCTCCGTGAGAAATCCAAACCCCTAATTCTGTTCCTGCAAGAGAGGATAACATGATAGAATTATTCTCTTGAATTTTTACAGAAGTGAAAGAACTCTCGTGTTTTTGAGAATCATTATGAATTAATTTTCCATGTACTTTATGTTTTGGATTGATCAGGTCTAACTCCATCCATAATTGAGCTCCGTTACAAATTCCAACAGACAATGTATCTTCTCGTTCAAAGAAGTTTTTTAATGCTTTTTTAGCTTTTGCATTGTATAAGAATGCTCCAGCCCAACCTTTGGCAGAACCTAAAACATCTGAATTCGAAAAACCACCAACAGCACCAATAAACTGAATATCTTCTAGAGTCTCACGGCCAGAAATTAAATCGGTCATGTGTACATCTTTCACATCAAAACCTGCTAGATACATGGCGTTTGCCATTTCACGTTCGGAGTTAGAACCCTTTTCACGAATGATAGCCGCTTTGGGACGTGAGGTTTTAGATGTATTCGGATTTTTAGGAAGTTTTCCTGTAAAATTAGCAGGAAATTGATAGCGTAAAGGTTGCTTTTTATAATTGTCAAATCTTACTTGTGCCAAACCATTTGCAGTTTGCTTTTGATCTAATAAGAAAGAGGTTTTGTACCAAACATC
>JAQWOW010000049.1 GCA_029245665.1 Polaribacter sp.
ATCTCTTGCTGCCATCAAACTAAATTGTAATGTCCTTGGAATAGGAGTTGCCGTTAAGGTTAATGTATCAACATTTTCTTTCAGTGTTTTTAATTTATCTTTAACAGCAACTCCAAATTTCTGTTCTTCATCGATAATTAACAATCCTAAATCTTTAAAATGTAAACGTTGATTCGTCAATTGATGTGTGCCAATGATAATATCAACTTCTCCCTTATTTACCCCTTCAATGACAGTTGTTTTTTGTTTTGCTGTTCTAAATCTATTTAAATAATCAATCTTTATTGGAAAGTTTTTCAACCTCTCAGAAAATGTTTTGAAGTGTTGAAAGGCTAAAATAGTTGTTGGAACTAAAATAGCTACCTGTTTGCCGTTATCAACTGCTTTAAAAGCTGCTCTTATAGCAACTTCCGTTTTTCCAAAACCAACATCACCACAAACCAATCTATCCATTGGTTGTTCTTTTTCCATGTCATTTTTTACATCTTGTGTAGCAGTATATTGATCTGGAGTGTCTTCATACATAAAACTACCTTCTAATTCATGTTGAATATGTGTGTCTGGACCAAAAGAAAATCCTTTTTGTAATTTTCTTTTTGCGTACAATTGAATTAAATTGAAAGCAATGTGTTTAACTCTAGCTTTTGTTTTTTGTTTTATTTTTTTCCAAGTACCAGAGCCTAATTTATATATTTTAGGAGTTTTTCCATCTTTTCCATTAAACTTAGAAATTTTGTGAAGCGAGTGAATACTTACATATAGTATATCTCTTTCTCCATAGACTAATTTAATAGCTTCTTGTTTTTTCCCTTGTACATCAATTTTTTGCAATCCACCAAATTTTCCAATACCATGATCCATGTGTGTTACATAATCTCCAATTTCAAGCTTATTTAATTCTTGAAGTGTGATGGCTTGTTTTTTTGCGTACCCATTTTTTAATCGAAATTTATGATAGCGTTCAAAAATTTGATGATCTGTATAGCAAACTAATTTGTTATCTAGGTCTACGAATCCCTGATACAAAGGGAAAACAATAGTTTCATAATGCACCTCTTTAGCTGCATCATCAAAAATATCGTGAAAACGTTTTGCTTGTTGTTCATTTGCGCAAAAAATATAATTGGTAAATTTTGCCTTATGGTATTCATTTAAATTATCTATTAGTAGATTGAATTGTTTGTTAAAAGCAGGTTGAGGAATCGTGTTGAAATTTATTTTGGCAGCTAGATTTGAATCTAATAGTCTATTCTCAGTTCCAAAATGAACGACTGTAAATTGATTAAATTGATTTTTAATGAAGTTCCCATTGCAAAATAATTCAGCTGGTTTCGCATGCCTGATTTCTTTTGATAAATCGGTAAATGCTTCTTCAGCTTTAGTAAAAAATTTATCTAGTTTTCCAAAAATTAAGTCACTATTTTTCGAAAAAATTATAGTTTTTGATGAAATATATTTTAGAAAACTTTCTCTACTCTCTTGCAAGCTTTTGTTTTCTACATTTGGCATTATAGAAACTTTCTGTAGTTTCTCTTTAGAAAGTTGTGTTTCTACATCAAAAGTTCTGATACTATCAATATCATCGCCAAAAAATTCAATTCTGTAGGGGTCGTCATTTGAAAAAGAGAATACATCAATGATTCCTCCTCTGACCGAAAAATCTCCTGGTTCTGTGACAAAATCAACCCGTTTAAATTTATATTCAAATAAAACCTCGTTCACAAAGTCTAGAGATACGTTTTCACCAATACGAACTCTTAAAGTATTTTTATCAAGCTCTTTTTTTGTAATTACTTTTTCAAATAATGCAGTAGGGTAGGTAAGTATAACTGCTGGGTTTTTGCGAGAATTTATTCTATTTAAAACTTCAGAGCGCAATAAAACATTGGCATTGTCTGTTTCTTCAATCTGGTAAGGTCTTCTATAAGAGCCCGGATAAAAAAGCACATTTTTATCCCCTAACAATTGTTCCAAATCATTTAAATAATAGGC
>JAQWOW010000050.1 GCA_029245665.1 Polaribacter sp.
GATCGTCCCAAAGCTCTCATCGAAAATTTACCAGCTTTATAATCAATTTTGGCTTCTTTCAATTCGTCTTCAGTCTTACCAACCGCAGCAGCTTCTGGCCAAGTATAAACAATACCAGGAATTAAATTATAATTGATATGAGGTTTTTCACCCGCGAGATATTCTGCTACAACAACACCTTCTTCTTCTGCTTTATGAGCTAACATTGCGCCTTTAACAACATCACCAATTGCATAAATATTAGATATATTTGTTTGTAAATGATCGTTTACAGAAACTTGACCACGTGCTGTTACTTCAACGCCAATTTTTTCTAATCCTAACCCTTCTGTATATGCTTTTCTTCCAACAGATACCAGGCAATAGTCTCCAGAAAATTCAATTTCCCGATCCTTTTTGTCAGTTGCTTTTACAACAACGGTATTTCCATCTCTTTTTACAGAAGTTACTTTATGACTGGTTGCAAATTTAATACCTTGTTTTTTGAATACTTTTTGCAATTCTTTTGAAACATCAGTATCCATTCCCGGTACAATTTTGTCCATATATTCAATAACAGTAACATCTGCTCCCAAACGCTTATAAACTGAACCTAGTTCTAAACCAATAACACCTCCACCAATTACAATTAAATGTTCTGGTACTTCAGGCAGTTTTAGAGCCTCAGTAGAGGTGATAATACGTTCTTTGTCAAGAGATATAAATGGCAATGTTGATGGTTTTGAACCTGTTGCAATAATGATATTCGTTCCTTCAAGGATTTCTTCAGTACCATCCTTTTTTGAAACTTTTACATGGGTAGCATCATGAAAAGAACCTAAGCCTTCAAATACATCAATCTTATTTTTGTCCATTAGGTACTTAATTCCACCCGTTGTAGTTTCTACAACTTTCGCTTTTCTTTCAACCATTTTATTAAAATCGAAAGAGGGCTTTTCAACTGAAATTCCATGTTCTTCGAAGTGATGAACAGCATCGTAATAATGATGAGAAGAATCTAATAAAGCTTTAGAAGGAATACAACCTACATTTAAACATGTACCACCCAAAGTTGAATACTTTTCAACAATTGCTACCTTTTTACCTAATTGAGATGCTCTAACTGCAGAAATGTATCCTCCTGGGCCAGAACCAATTACTATAATATCGTATTTCATGAGTGCGTTTATTTTGTGTAACCTAGAACCTTGCGGTTTAATTTTAAATTAATAATGCACAAAAATAGGTATATTTTCATAAAATAAAGTGATAATTTAGTAGATTTACTGCGCGTATCTTTTTAAAATTTATCCAATGAAAACAAAAATAATAATAAAGTACTTTTTAGTATTCGCTTTCATCGTTGCTCAGTTTTTTGGACCTGAAAAGAATGAAGGAGATTTAGTTTCTGTAGCTAGTTTTATTGCTGAAACAAACCCGCCAGAAAATGTAATAAAGATTTTAGAAACTACCTGTTACGACTGTCATTCTAATAAAACGGTATATCCTTGGTATCACAATATTACGCCAGTAAATTTTTGGTTAGCAAGTCATGTTAAAGATGGCAAAAAGCATTTGAACTTTTCTAAATGGGACGAATACTCTTTAAAAAAGAAAGCGCATAAAATGGATGAATTGTACGAAGAGGTTGAAGAGGGAGAAATGCCCTTAGCTTCTTATACATGGACGCACTCTGAAGCGAATTTAACACAAGAGCAAGTTGATGCAGTAGTGGCTTGGGGTAAAAAGGCACAAGCTGACTACAAGCTACAAATGAACTTAGAATAATTGATTGAACAACAAGTTTTAATTATTGGATATGTTTGGGTAGAACCCAATTCCTCTGCTGCAGGAAGTAGAATGTTGCAAATTATTGAGCAGTTTTTAAAACAACACTGGAAAGTAACCTTTGTATCTCCAGCTCAAAAGAGTAACAAAGCAATAAGTCTCACTTCTATTGGAGTCGACGAAATTTCAATACAATTAAATCACACTTCTTTTGATGATTTCATAAAAGAGCTACAACCAACGATTGTTCTATTTGATCGTTTCATGATGGAAGAACAATTTGGGTGGCGAGTTGCAGAAAATTGTCCAAATGCACTTCGAATTTTAGATACTGAAGATTTACATTTTTTACGTAAAATAAGACATCAACAATTAAAAAAGGGACAAAAATTTTCAACGGAAGTGTTGTTAAAATCTGAGCATACAAAAAGAGAAATTGCATCAATATTGAGATGCGATTTATCTTTAATCATCTCAACTTTTGAAATGGATTTATTGAAAAACGTTTTTAATATTGACGATAGAATCTTATATTATTTGCCTTTTTTAGTAGATAAAATTCATGAACATCAAATTAAAAAGTGGACTCCTTTTCAAGAAAGAAATCATTTTATATTTGTCGGCAATTTTTTTCATAAACCAAATATTGATGCTGTAATTACCTTAAAAAAAGAGGTTTGGACTAAAATTAGAGAAATGCTTCCCAAAGCAGAAATTCATATTTATGGTGCTTATATTACGCCCCAAGTTCAACAATTACACAACAAAAAAGAAGGTTTTATTATCAAAGGTTTTGTAGAAGATATTCAAGAAGTGGTAAAAAAGGCAAAAGTAGTTTTAGCACCCTTACGTTTTGGAGCAGGTATAAAAGGGAAACTAACGGAAGCTATGCTTTGTGGCACACCAAGTGTAACCACTGAAATCGGAGCAGAAGGGATGTGTGGTAATTTTCCTTGGAACGGTTTTATTGAAGATAACTTTTCTGACTTTGCATTGATGTCAGCTGAATTGTATAGCAATAAATCAACTTGGGAAAATGCACAAAAAAATGGCATAGAGATTATCAATTATAGTTACAATAAAGAGGAATTGAGCGCTCCTTTTATCAATCAAATTTATAAAATCCAAGATACTTTAGACAAACATAGAACTCATAATTTTTTAGGTGCTTTATTACAACATCAAACTTTACATGCTACGAAATACTTGAGTAAATGGATTGCAGAGAAGAACAAAGATATTTGTTAGTTTATCTATTAATTTAAAAGAAAAGTAGCAAATAAGTTCTTTACAGAGTACTTTCTAAGGTAATGTTTCTCTAAAACGAGAATTTTAAACCAAAAAAGCCACTAATTAAGAATTCCTTTTTAGAGTTGTACAATGTTTTCAAGTCATTTCTTTGAGTTAGTTGTTGTGTACCGATAATTTTTAACCAATCATTGAGTCTGTAATTTAATTCACCAGTTGCACTAAGGCTAAAAAAACTTCTTTTTTGTCGATAAATATTTCCAACATCAAAAAAAGCAGTCGCGCCAAATTTACCGTAGATTTTTTTTACTGCATACGCAGCTCCAAAAGAGTAGCGTTGGAAATTACCACCTACTAAATTTGCATACTCAGCTGAAGGGTAAATTGAGATGTGGTCTTTTTTGAACTTTAAAATTGGTATTTCTACTTTAGCTAAAAGGTTTAAAGTTAAAGGATCATTTTTTTTTGTGTCTCCAACCAGAAGAAGTCGAGCGTCTTGTTGAAAAGAAATTTCGATATTTTGGGGGGTGCCAAAAAAAGTTGATGTAATACAACAACAGAGTAATACTATTTTTTTCATAATAACGGGGGGTTAATAATAACATCAATACTATTTATTGTACTTAAGTTACCCTCTTTAAAGTCAAAAAAAAAATATTTATCAAAAAAATAGCTTTCTTAAAGCAATCTATTAACATAGTTTGAAAAAAAATGAAAAAGAGAGATGAATAAGAATAGATTACTAAAAATTGATTACTTTTTTAAGAGAGTCCCGCTCTTTTTAACAAAGCTTCGGGTTTCGG
>JAQWOW010000063.1 GCA_029245665.1 Polaribacter sp.
ATTGTATCAAAAGGGTTTGTGAAAATTTCAACTGTCGTTATTTTTATGCTTTTAAGAATTAAATTAGCTATTTTTGTTTTCAACTTTAAAAAGATTTTTTGTTAAACTACTATTCTTATCCACATACCTCTTCTAAAAATTGGGTAACGTTCGTTCATGGAGCTGGAGGTAGTAGCTCTATTTGGTTCAAACAAGTACGTGATTTTAAAAAGATTTTTAATGTCTTAATTCTTGATTTACGGGGCCATGGAAATAGCCGACCAAAGCTAAAAGACACCTTTAAAACAAAGTATACTTTCGATTCAATTACATCAGATATTGTTGAAGTTATTGACCATCTTAAAATAGGGAAATCTCATTTTATTGGTATTTCTTTAGGAACAATTTTGATTCGAAATTTAGCTGAAATTAGGCCTGAATTAGTACAAAGTATGATTATGGGCGGCGCTATTATAAAAATGAATTTTCGCTCTCAAATTTTAATGAAAGTGGGCAATATTTTTAAATCAGTAGTTCCTTATATGATGCTATACAAGCTCTTTGCATTTATTATTATGCCAAAGAAAAATCACAAGAAGTCGAGATTGCTGTTTGTAAATGAAGCTAAGAAACTATATCAAAAAGAATTTTTACGATGGTTTAAATTAACCTCAGAAATTAATCCGCTACTTCAATTTTTCAGAACAAAAGACATTAAGATTCCTACTTTATATATTATGGGTTCAGAAGATCATTTGTTTTTACCTTCCATAAAAAATATTGTTTCAAAGCATGTTACTTCCACACTTTTTGTGATTGATAATTGTGGTCATGTGGTTAATGTAGAACAACCGGAAGCTTTTAATACCAAAACAATTGATTTTATAAATTCTTTGGCATAAAAAAACGAGTTAATAACTCGTTTTTTAGTGCTTTTACATCTAAATTACCCCTGCATTATATCTTCAATTTCAGCTGCTTCAATAGGAATATTGGCCATCAAATTAAAAGGAGCTCCTTTTTCTTGAATAACAACATCATCTTCTAACCGAATTCCAAAACCTTCTTTTGGAATATAAATCCCAGGCTCTACAGTAAACACATTATTTGCTTGCATTGGTTCATGTAATAAGCCATAATCATGAGTGTCTAAGCCAATGTGATGGGAAGTTCCGTGCATAAAATATTTTTTATAGGCAGGCCAATTTTTATCTTCATTTTGAATATCAGCTTTATCTAATAAACCTAATTTAAGTAATTCTGAAGTCATTAGTTTGCCAACTTCTACATGATATTCTTTCCATAAAGTTCCTGGAAGAAGCATTTTTGTAGCTTCTTTTTTTACCTCATTTACAGCATTGTAAACTGCTTTTTGTCTGACAGAAAATTTACCAGAAACAGGAACTGTTCTGGTTAAGTCACTTTTATAAGTCGCATATTCTGCGGCAACATCCAATAAGATTAAATCACCAGCCTTACATTGCTGATTATTTTCTATATAATGCAATACATTAGCGTTATTTCCTGAGGCAATAATTGGAGTATATGCAAATCCTTTCGAGCGGTTTCTAACAAATTCATGCAACAATTCTGCTTCAATTTCATATTCCCAAACAGCTGGTTTTATAAAATTTAAAATTCTACGAAACCCTTTTTCTGTAATATTGCAAGCCTGTTGCATTAAATCCAATTCAATTGGATCTTTTACTGACCGTAGACGTTGCAAAATAGGGTTGCTTTTTGCTACAGAATGTGCAGGATATTTTGCTAATAACCATTTTGTAAAACGATCTTCTCGCGTTTCTGTTTCTACATTGGCCCTGTAGTGTTCATTTGTATTTATATAAAAAGTATCGCAGTAAGAGGACATTTCGAAAAGTACTTTTTCTAAATCTTGCAACCAAAAAACCGTTTGAACCCCAGAGGTTTCAAAAGCCGCTTCTTTTGTTAATTTTTCCCCTTCCCAAACGGCAATGTGATCATTGGTTTCTCTAACAAATAAAACCTCTCGTAAGTTTTCTTTAGGACAATCGGGAAACAATACCAAAACACTTTCTTCTTGATTTACCCCACTTAAGTACAAGATATCTGTATGCTGTTCAAAAGGAATGGTACTATCTGCACTTATTGGATAGATATCATTAGAATTAAAAACTGCTAAACTATTTTTCTTCATTGCTGAAGCAAAATTTTTGCGGTTTTTAATAAATAACTGTGCGTTTATTTTATCGTATTTCATACAGATGTATTTATGTTCAAATACAAAGGTAGTAATATTTCTATTGCTTTTAAATTATGAAATTACTTTCAAATAAGGTGCTTTTTTGACCTTGCAGAATTTTAGTAACGCTTCTTTTTAGCTGCTCCTGTTCTTCCTCTTCCAGAGGTAGCTTTTGCTAATTTGTGCTCTTTAAAATGAGGTTTACTTTTTGATTTATTTCTTTTCGATGAAGTAGTATTTCTAGAATTGTTTTTCTTTCCAAAAGATCTTTTGCTTTGCGAAGCGGCTCTTTTTGGAGGGGCAGTATCTGTAGGTTCAAAACCTGCTACAATTGTAGAGTTTAGTTTCTCTTTAAGTAATTTTTCTATTTCACTTTGATATTCACTTTCTTCACTACATACTAAAGAAATCGCTTCTCCTGTAGCTCCTGCTCTGCCCGTTCTACCAATTCTGTGAACATAATCTTCAGGTACATTTGGTAGTTCAAAATTAATAACGTGCGGTAATAAAGGGATGTCCAAACCACGAGCTGCAATGTCTGTGGCAACGAGAATTTTGATAGAATTATCTTTAAAATTTTTCAGGGCTTTTGTTCTTGCTCCTTGACTTTTGTTTCCATGAATTGCTGCTGCTGAAATCCCATCTTTTATAAGTTTTTGTGTCAACTTATTAGCACCATGTTTTGTTCTGGTAAAGATTAAAACTTGGTTCCAATTATTATCTTTTATTAGCTTAATTGTAAACGCTGTTTTTTTCTTTTTATCAACCTTATAAACCTTGTGAGTTACTTTTTTTGCAGTTGAATTTTGTGGAGCCGTTTCTACAGAAACAGGATTTCTTAAAATCCCTGAAGCTAATTTTTTAATATCATTAGAAAAAGTGGCTGAAAACATCAAATTTTGACGTTTTTCGGGCATAAAGCTAATTATTTTGTTAATATCTCTAACAAAACCCATGTCTAACATTCTATCAGCTTCATCTAAAATTAAAACATCTATTCTTTTAAAAGATACTGCTTTTCGATCATGCAAATCTAACAATCTGCCAGGAGTTGCTACTAAAATATCAACTCCTTTTTTTAGGGTGGCAATTTGTGGTTTTGCATTTACTCCGCCAAAAACAACGGTAGACTTTATATTTACATACTTGCTATATTCTCTGATATTATCATATACTTGGGCAGCTAACTCTCTGGTAGGGGTTAAAACTAGCGCACGCAAAGGTCTGTATTTTATGTGTTTTGTTTCCGATAAATACTGTAAAACAGGCAAGGTAAAACCCGCTGTTTTTCCTGTTCCTGTTTGAGCAGAAGCTAAAATATCTTTCCCTGATAATATAGGAGGAATTGCTTTTTCTTGAATTGGTGATGGTTTGGTATATCCTTTCTCTTCAACTGCTTTTACTATTGCACTGGATAAACCTAAATCTGAAAATGTCATAAAAATTATTTAAGAAATTTACTTTATGTAGTAATTTCTAGCGACAAATATACACTCTTTTAAGTTGAGGTTTTACAAAATTTAAAGTCGTTTGTGTGTTTAAAAAAAATCGACTTACAACTAGTAATTTCATCTCTTCGAACCGATCTAGATTCTTATGAAATTTGTTTCCGATTTTTTAGTAAGCTCTTTTGCTGGATGAGAAAAATTTAATTCAAAAGATAGATAGAAAAAAAGGATCGATGTTATTTTGAAAATTCTCCAAAAACAAAAATAAAATAATTCCTAAATTCAGTAGTCGTTTCTATTCTTCAGATCACAAAAAAAACTTAAAAAAATTAAGACTTTACACTTACCTCTATATAAATTTTAGTGTTTTTTGTAATTTCTTTAGAATGATTAACAAAGACTTTTTGATTGTTAAATGCAGCTTCAATTAACCAAAAAGAACCTTTAAAATAAGAATTTAAAACAGTGGCTAAGATGTCTGATTTCTCGACAACTTTTAATTGATCAGGATATCGTAAAAAAGTTTCATTATTGAAAGTGAGTTCATTTACATCATCAAACAATGCAGCAATATATTTTTCTTTAGGATTTTTATAAATCTCACTTGGTGAATCATTTGCTATCATCTTATTGTTCTTTATGATTATAAGTTTGTCTGCAAAAGAAAGTGCATCGTTTTTATCGTGAGTTGCAACAATACAAGAAATATTTTTTTCTTTTAAATACCTAAATAAATTTCTTCTTAAAGAGTTTTTTTTAAAGTTATCTATTTGTCCAAAAGGCTCATCTAACAATAATAATTCAGGTTCTTTAGCCAAAGCTCTTGCAATCGCTACTCGTTGCTTTTGACCTCCACTTAAGTTTTTAACTTTAGTTTTTGCAAAAGCACTCATTTCTATAACTTCCAATAATTCTTCTGTTCGCTTTTTACTTTCTTCGGGATAAAAGCGAGATAAAAATTTTTGAATATTTTCTGAGACAGAGATAAATGGCATTAGATCAAAATCTTGAGCCACGTATTTAAACTTTTCAAAGCCTGGTACTAAATGGTGTTTTGGACCAAAAATTTGTTCCTCTTTCCAAA
>JAQWOW010000088.1 GCA_029245665.1 Polaribacter sp.
TATTCTGTCGTAGCATTTTTTGTGTCAATATTAAAATTTAGTATTCCTTTGGCATCCATTTTTCCAATAGTAATTGCGAAATACGTTTTTTTAATTTCTTTATTTTTAAATATTTTACTCAATGTATTTATAGAAGATCTAGTTTTCCCAATCAATAAAACACCACTTGTAGGATAATCTAGCCGGTGAACAGGTTGTGGTTTTACAGCATCATATTGAGTACTTTTTATTAAATTTTCAGATAATCCATTTGCAATGGTTACAAATTTGTTTCCACTGACTAAAATTCCTGATGGTTTGAATACAATGGCTAAATAGTCATCTTCAAATAAGACTTCTATATCTAGTTCTAATTTTTTAAAAGTTGTAGTATCTTTAGGTTGAAAAAGTTCAATTTTTTCGTTACCAGAAATATATTTTGATGTAGAAGCTAAATTTCCATTTATAAAAATAAGTTTTCTTTTGATGGCTTTTTTAATCCCTGATTTTGTGGGAATTATTTTAAAAATACCCACGGCATATTCCTGAAAACGGATTGTATTTTTTAATTTTGGAACGATATGGGTTTCTTTTAATTCCATTATTTGGCAAATAACTGCCCCATGTCTTTAAAAGCTTTAAACTCTAAAGCATTATTTTCAGGATCTTTAAAAAACATAGTAGCTTGTTCTCCTACCTTTCCTTTAAAACGAATGCAAGGCTTTATTACAAATGTTGTATTGTTAGCATTTAGATTATCTGCTAAATCCTGCCAATTTTCCCAGCTTAAAACAACTCCAAAATGCGGAACTGGAACCTCATGACCATCAACAGGGTTTGAAATTCTATTTGGTTTAAAATCGTCTTTCTGATGAATTACCAATTGGTGTCCAAAGAAATTAAAATCTACCCAATGCTCAGCACTTCGGCCTTCTTTGCAATTTAAAACATCTCTATAAAACGTTCTGCATTTTTTTAAATCTTGAACAGGAATCGCCAAGTGAAATGGTTGTACTTTCATATTTAATTTATTAAAATCCTACTGCTGTATCATCACCTCTTGGATCTGCACCCCCTTCTAGATTTCCGTTTGGTAAAACTAAAATGGCATCAACTCTTCCAATTATCAAAGCATTTTTCTCTAAAATAGTATATCCTAGAGATTTTAGAGATGATTTTATTTGAATATCAAAACCTTTTGGTTCCATTCTAATAACATCTGGCAACCATTGGTGATGAAAACGTGGTTGATTCACAGATTCTTGCATTCCCATATTGTATTCAGTAATATTTAAGATATTTTGTAAAACTGAGGTAATTATTGTGGATCCTCCAGGAGTTCCTAAAACCATTTTTAATTTTCCATTTTTTTCTATTATGGTGGGCGTCATAGAACTTAACATCCTTTTTTCTGATGCAATTGAGTTGGCTTCAGAACCGATCAAACCATAAATATTTGGATTATTTGGTTTACTACTAAAATCATCCATTTCATTATTTAAAATAAAACCAGCACCTTTTACTAGTACCTTAGAACCATACCCTGTGTTTAAAGTAGTTGTAACAGAAACGGCATTTCCAAACTGGTCTATAATTGAATAATGTGTTGTTTCATCACTCTCATAACCTAAAATTTTTCCATGAGAAATTTCAGGTGAAGGAGTTGCTTTGTTCCAAGAAAAAGTACTCATTCTTTGCTTGATGTACTCTGTGTCAGTTAAACTGTCAATAGGAACTTTAACAAAATCAATATCACCTAAAAAGTTTGCTCTATCTGCATATGATCTCTTTTCTGCTTCTGTTAAAAGTTGAATGTATTTTGTTGAATTATGTTTAATTTTTGATATATCATAGGGTTCTATAGACTTTAAGATTTGTGCCAAACAAATTCCTCCACTAGAAGGTAAAGTCATGGAGATTATATTGTAATCTCTGTAATTAAATGTGATTGGCTTTCTCCAAATTGCCTTATATTTTGAGAGGTCTTCATGTGAAATGATACCTCCTAATTCTGTAACATAATTTACAAATAAGTCAGCTGTTTTTCCTTTGTAGAAACCCTCTTTTCCTAAATCACGAATCCTCTCTAAAGTTTGAGCTAATTCTTCTTGTTGTATCCAATCTCCTTCTTTCCATTCTTTTTCAAAAAGTGTTTTGTAGTTATTAACTTTTTCAAACTTATCAGCTGCTCTATTTAAGGAAATAGCTTGTTTTTTTGTAACTTTAAATCCATTTCTCGCTAAATCTATGGCAGGCTGAATAAGGTCTTTAAAAGGCAAACTTCCAAATTTTTCGAATACTTCAAAAGCTCCAGCAACAGATCCAGGTATTCCAACTGCATAAGCGCCTTCTGTACTTTTATTTTTTATTACATTGCCTTGAGCATCTAAATACATGTCTCTGTGAGCAATAACAGGTGCCTTTTCTCTAAAATCCAAAGCACCTTTTGTCCCATCATTATTTCTATAAACCATAAAGCCACCACCACCTATATTGCCAGCAACAGGATACACTACAGCTAGGGCAAAGTGAGTTGCGACCATTGCATCGTAAGCATTTCCATTTTTTTTGAGAATATCTAAGCCAATTTTAGACGCTTCAACTCTAGCAGACACAACCATCGCTTTTTGAGCAATTACACCTGTTTTTTTCTTTTTTATTGTTGCTTTTTCGCAGTTCAAAAGAAACAAAGAGATTGTTATAAGTAGGCAGTTTTTTTTCATAAGTTTAATTGATGTTTTCAAGTTTCTTTGATATAAATTTTTCTAAATCTGTGAAGAAATGAGTAAAATCAATTTCAAATTCTTTCTCTAAATTTTTCAAATCTTCTATCGCTAGATTCATTTGAGATTTTCCTTTTGTTCTATGATTCATTCCATGAAGTACTTTTTCAATACCTTCTTGAAATTGATAATTGAAAAGGATGTTATATTCTATCATATATTTAATGAAATTTTGAGACTTTACAGGTAATTCAGAGGCTATTTTATTAAAAAAGGTATTGATGCCAGCTGTATAAATATCAAAAGGAATTGCAGAAAATTTAGCCCAGTTTTTGGCTAAAAAATAATCAAAAAAAATGTCTATAATTACACCGTTATAGTGCCCGTAACGTTGATGCAAACGCCGTTTACTTTTTCTAACAATTTGATGGGTGTCTGTAAAGGTATCAATTTCTCTGTGTAAGAAAATACCTCTCTGAATTTCTTTGGAATATTCCTCATAATTATTACCTCTGATATGATCAGCAATAAAATTACCAATCATAATATTAGTATTATCTTGAGATAAATAAAGGTGGGCTAAAAAATTCATTCGTTAAAAGTAAACAAAAAACCACAACTTTGAAGTTGTGGTTTCTTAAGACGATAATTCCTAAATTAAAAGGAATTTAACTTTTAGTTGTTTAACATTACCGGCATTACGAGCATTGTAACTTGTTCTCCTTCATCTGTACCATCAATAGGGGTTAAGATTCCTGCTCTATTTGGCAAAGACATTTCAATTAAAACCTCGTTTGAATTTAAGTTGTTTAGCATTTCGCTTAAAAAACGAGAATTGAAACCAATTTGCATATCATCACCTTGGTAATCACAGCTTAATCGTTCATTAGCTTTGTTTGAGAAATCTAGATCTTCAGCAGAAATATTTAATTCTGTACCTGCCATTTTTAAACGAATCTGGTGGGTAGTTTTGCTAGAAAAAATAGAAACACGTCTAACTGAATTTAAGAATGAAGCTCTATCTACCGTTAATTTATTTGGGTTTTCCTTTGGAATTACAGCTTCATAGTTTGGATATTTACCATCTATTAATCTACAAATTAAATTTACATTATCAAATGTAAATTTAGCATTAGCGTCATTATATTCAATGGTTACATCACTTTCTGATCCTCCTAAAATCCCTTTTAATAAATTTAAAGGCTTTTTGGGCATAATGAATTCTGCAGTTTGATCTGCAGTCACATCAGTTCTTGAATATTTTACTAATTTGTGGGCATCAGTTGCAACAAATGTCAAGCTTTGTGAGCTAAATTGAAAGAAAACACCACTCATTACAGGACGTAAATCGTCATTTCCAGCTGCAAAGATAGTTTTAGAAATAGCAGTTCCTAAAATACTTGCAGGAACGACTGTTTTACTTGGTGATGGTAAAGAAACTGCTTTTGGAAACTCATCTCCACTAAAATAAGCCATGTCATATTTTCCTTGGTCAGAGCTAATTTCAATAGTATTTTCACCTTCAGTTTTAAAAGTTAAAGGTTGGTCTGGAAATGTTTTTAAGGTATCTAGAAGTAAGCGAGCAGAAACAGCAATAGAGCCAGAACTATCACTTTCAACGTCAACAACAGAGCTCATTGTAGTTTCTAAATCTGATGCAGAAACTTTTAGTTGGTTTTCAGAAATTTCAAATAAAAAATTATCTAAAATTGGCAGTGTGTTGTTACTATTTATGACGCCTCCTAAAACTTGTAATTGTTTTAATAATTGAGAACTAGATACAATAAATTTCATGTAGTATTTTTCTTAAAGTGTTTTTACAAATATATTCTAAATAAGTGACTTTAAAAATTAATTTATCAACAGGTTATGAGCATTTTGTTGACGAATATAGAAACGTTATAATTATGTTAATAGAACCTTTAAAGGAGATAATTATGCTATTTTTGCTTTTAATCACCATACCAAATTAATGAAAAAACAATCTTTTCTTGTAGTATATATCTTGTTAATTTCATTTAGTTTTTCTGCTCAAAAGCCTCAAAAACTATCATCAACCCAGATTTATGAAAAGATTCAAAAGCTCAACTTTTTAGGAACGGCACTATATATAGCTGCTCATCCAGATGATGAAAACACGCGTTTAATTGCTTATTTAGCGAATAGCATAAAAGCAAGAACAGGTTATTTATCTCTAACAAGAGGAGACGGTGGTCAGAATTTAATTGGTCCAGAAATTAGAGAACTGCTAGGCGTAATTAGAACCCAAGAATTACTAGCAGCAAGAAGAGTTGATGGTGGTGAACAATTATTTACACGAGCGAATGATTTTGGATATTCTAAACACCCAAATGAAACTCTGAAAATTTGGAACAAAGAAGAAGTTTTAGGTGATATTGTTTGGGCTATCAGAACTTTTAAACCCGATGTTATTATCAACCGTTTTAATCATGAAACACCCGGAACTACCCACGGTCATCATACAAGTTCAGCGATGTTGAGTTTTGAGGCTTTTGATATTGCTGGAGATAAAAACAAATTTTTAGAACATTTGAAATATACTGAAGCTTGGCAGCCAAAACGATTGTTTTTTAACACATCTTCTTGGTTTTATAGTGATAAGTTGCAATTTGAAAAAGAAGCCAAAGATTTTATCAAATTTGATATTGGTGTGTATTATCCATTAAAAGGAGTGTCTAATAATGAGTTGGCCTCAATTGCAAGTAGTCAACATCTATGTCAAGGTTTTGGAAGGTTGACCACAAGAGGTAAACAAATTGAATATGCTAAATTATTAAAAGGAGCTCCTCTAAAAGATAAATCTGATATTTTTTCTGGTATAAATACCACTTGGAATCGTATTAAAAATGGAGGTCAAATAGGTGCTATTTTATATGATATTGAAAACAATTTCGATTTTTTAAACCCTTCTAAACATTTATCTAAATTGATGGAGGCCTATAAAATTATTGAAAAATTAGAAGATACTCACTGGCGTAAAATTAAAGTAAAACAAATCAAAGAGATTATTGAAGGATGTGCAGGACTGTACTTAGAAGCCTCTGCAATCAATTCCTCAGGAGTACCAAATTCTCTGATAGATGTTAATTTTGAGGTATTAAACAGAAGTGATACAAATATTAAATTGATTTCAATAAAGTCAACAATAGACAAAAAATTAATTTTAAAAGATGTTCAATTAGAATCAAATAAAAAAATCAATTTTAAAGAAACCATTCATTTAAAAACAGCTCAATATTCAGATCCTTACTGGTTGAAAGAAAAAGCTTCTCTTGGAATGTACGCTGTTGATAATCCGTTATTAATAGGAAAACCAGAGACACCCAAACCTCTAAGAATTCATTTCAATTTAAGTATCGAAGGAATTCCAATATCAGTGACAAAGAACGTACATAGAAGATACGCGGAAAGAGACAAAGGGGAGATGTATGAACCTTTTGAGATACTACCCAAAGTAAGTGTAAAATTAAAGGACAAAGTTATTATTTTTTCTGATAATAAACCCCAGAAAATTTTAGTTGAAGTTAGAGCAGGAGCTGATAAAACAAGTGGGAATGTGAGTTTAAAAGTACCCTCAAGTTGGCAATTTTCACCAAAAGAAATTTCGTTTCAAATTCCTCAAAGGAATGACAAGCGAATGATTGAATTTACAGTAACACCTCCAAAAACTGAATCTGAAGGTAAATTAGAAGTTGTTGCGAATTCAGAAGGAATAGATTATAAGAAAGAGTTGATAGAAATTCAATATTCTCACATACCCAAACAAGTTGTTTTATCAAATGCTTCGGCAAAAATTGTTCGATTAAATATCAAAAAAGCAGGCAACTATATTGGGTATATAAAAGGAGCAGGGGATGCAATTCCAGAAAGTTTACGTCAAATTGGGTATGAAGTATCGCTTATTAATCCATCAGAAATAAATGGTGATAACTTGCATAAATATGATGCTATTGTTTTAGGAATTAGAGCTTACAATGTTGTAAAAGAATTAACTTTCAAACAAAAGTTTTTGTTAGATTATGTTGAAAAAGGGGGCAATATGATTGTACAATACAATACCAACAGAGGTGTAGCTATTGGGGCTCCTTATTCGCTAACATTGTCTAGAGACAGGGTTACAGATGAACGAGCAGAAGTAAGAGTTTTGGAAAAAGACAATTCACTTTTAAATTT
This sequence comes from Polaribacter sp., assembly GCA_029245665.1. Taxonomy (GTDB): domain Bacteria; phylum Bacteroidota; class Bacteroidia; order Flavobacteriales; family Flavobacteriaceae; genus Polaribacter. The sequence goes on from JAQWOW010000088.1 coordinate 6,897, forward strand.
TCCAAACAAAATTACGAATGAAGATTTTAATGGCTGGGTTCAAGAACGTGGTTTGTATTTCCCAGACTCTTGGAGCAAAGAATACAGTCCAATTTTATCTATAAATGACCCAGGTGAAAATGCAAAAAACGGAAGTCTACTTATTGCTAAATTTGGCAAAGGAAATTACATGTATACAGGTTTAAGCTTCTTCAGAGAATTACCTGCAGGAGTATCTGGGGCATATAAACTATTTGCGAATATGCTTTCCGTTGGCAAAGATGAAATATCAGTGAAAAAGAAATAAAGAAATCATTGTTAGAAATTGATAAAGTAATATCAACAATTATAGAACCTTACAGTATACAAAGACAAACTATTCCATTTTCACAGAAATAACAAAAATTATAAATGATGAACCAACAAAAATACACGTGGAAAAAAGAATATTCATTCGTCTTAATAGTTAATGTTATATACTGTATAGCTTTTTACTTTATTACAAATTATTTTACTTTTTAATACATGGAGATAGAAAGCAAACTTCATGTAGTAGACTGGATTATTTTATCCATGACGCTTCTCTTTATTGTTACCTATGGAACATATGTTACTAGAAAAAACGCTAATGTTAAAGATTATATTAAAGGAGGAAATGACTCTAAATGGTGGACAATTGGCTTGTCTGTAATGGCAACACAAGCGAGTGCAATTACCTTTTTATCAACACCAGGGCAAGCTTTTCATAGTGGGATGGGGTTTGTGCAATTTTACTTTGGTTTGCCCATAGCCATGATTATTATTTGCGTAGTTTTTATTCCTATTTATCATAAGTTAAACGTTTATACAGCCTATGAATTTTTAGAAAGAAGATTCGATTTAAAAACAAGAAGTTTGGCTGCAATTTTATTCCTAATTCAGAGAGGTTTAGCTGCAGGAATTACCATATTTGCTCCTGCAATTATTTTATCTGCAGTATTGGATTGGGATCTGTTAACCCTAAATATTATCATTGGTTTTCTAGTGATAATTTATACAGTTTCTGGAGGTACAAAAGCTGTAAATGTTACTCAAAAACAACAAATGATTATCATTTTTTTAGGAATGTTAATCGCATTTTTTATGATAATGAGTCAGCTTCCGGAAAATATTACATTTACAAATGCACTTGAAATAGCAGGAGCAAGTAATAAAATCCAAATTCTAGATTTTTCTTTCGATTTAAGCAACAGGTATACTGTTTGGACAGGAATTTTAGGAGGAACATTCTTAATGCTTTCTTATTTTGGTACGGATCAAAGTCAAGTTCAACGTTATTTGTCAGGAAAATCAGTTAGAGAAAGTCAGCTAGGTTTAATTTTTAATGGATTATTAAAAGTACCAATGCAATTTTTTATCTTATTAATTGGTGTGATGGTTTTTATTTTTTATCAATTTAATGCATCACCACTCAATTTTAATCCAGCTGTAAATGAAGAGGTTTTAAAATCTGAATACATTACTGAATATCAAGAATTAGAAGCAGCTCACGTTGAAATAGAAAATAGGAAAAGATTCCTTTTTTTAAATGGTTTTCAGCTAGAAGAAAAAGATGAAATTCAATCTTTAAATGCCAGAGATTTAGAATTAAAAGAAGCAGCAAAAATGATTCTTAAAAAAGTTGATGAAAAATCAATAAAAAAAATAGAATCTAACGACAAAGACTATGTTTTTATTCATTTTATATTAAACAATCTTCCAAGGGGGTTGATAGGACTTCTTTTGGCTGTAATTTTATCTGCAGCGATGTCTTCAACTGCCTCAGAATTAAATGCATTGGCAAGTACTACCGCAATTGATCTATACAAGAGAAATGTACCTGAAAACAGAAACGATGAGCATTTTGTAAAAGCTTCTAAATGGTTTACATTAGCTTGGGGTATTATTGCAATTTCTGTAGCTTGTGTGGCCAATTTATTCGATAATTTAATTCAGTTAGTAAATATTATTGGATCTATTTTTTATGGAAATGTTTTAGGAATATTTTTATTGGCGTTTTTCTTCAAAAAAGTAAATGGAAATTCGGTTTTCAAATCTGCAGTAATTACGCAAATACTAATTTTTTTAATTTATTATTTTGGAATTTATAATCTTGAATCGCAGGGTTTAGAACCGATAGTTAGTTATTTGTGGTTGAATTTTATAGGTTGTGTTTTAGTCTTGTTTTTCTCATTGGTATTTGTTTTTAATTCGATAAATAAGCAAAGTAAAATTACTTTACTTATTGCATTTTTATCAATTTTTAAAATTACATATGATGTTTTAAATGATGTTTCTTTAAATATTACTCACGTACTTTCTTTAATCATTTTATTCTTGTTTTTAGGATTTTTCAATACTAATGAAACAATACTGAATGAAAAATAATACGATTAAATGGGGTATTATAGGTTTGGGTAAAATAGCCAATAAATTTGCCACAGATTTAGCAATTGTAGAAAATACACAATTGGTTGCAGTTGCTTCTAGAAGTCAATATAAAGCAGATAAGTTTGCCGCAAAATTCAATGTAGAAAACACCTATAAATCCTATGAAAAATTAGCAAAAGATTCTGCAGTTGATGCTGTTTATATTGCTACTCCTCATAGTTTTCATAAAGAACATGCTTTGCTTTGTATGCAAAATAAAAAAGCCGTTTTATGTGAAAAACCCTTTGCTATGAATTTGCAAGAAGTAGAAGAGATGATTGCTACTGCCCGAGAGAATAATGTATTGCTAATGGAGGCACTGTGGACTTTCTTTTTACCTCATTTTAAGTATGTTTTAGACATCGTTAAAAATAATAAGTTTGGAAAATTAAAAAGGTTAGAAGCTGATTTTGGTTTCTATGCACCCTATAATATAGAGAACAGATTATTTAAAAAAGAACTGGGTGGTGGTAGTTTGTTAGACATCGGGATATATCCAATTTTTGTAGCATTATCTACTTTAGGAATTCCTGTTTCTATTGCTTCAGAAGCTTCTTTTTTTGAAAACGGAGCGGATTCAGAATGCAACATTGTTTTCAACTATAAAAATGCCAAAGCGATTTTAAGTAGTTCGTTATTAAAAAAATCACCTACGCTGGCTTTGTTTACTTTTGACAAAGCTGTTGTTAAAATAAACTCACAATTTCACGCACCTACAACAGTCACAGTTTTTAATGATAAACAGGAAGAAACAATCGATTTTAGCTACAATACTATTGGCTATAATTTTGAAATAGAGCATTTCAATACTCTTTTGAGAAATAGCAAAAAAGAAAGTACTATTATGACTTTTGATTTCTCAAAAAGGTTGATTAAAACCCTTGACAAGGTTCGTGAAATTATCGGGCTTCAGTACTAGCAGTAAATGCTTAGTTGTTCAAAAAAAAACATTAATGGAATAGGCCAGAGAGTTTTTTTGAATGGGGAGCTCAAATTATTTAGACTCCCATTCCTTTATGGATGCTTTGTTCATTTTTATATACCCGGTATTTCCTGCTTTTTCAGCATATTTTAAAGATTCTTTTGCTGCGGAAATTGCTCCTTTTTTATTTCCTGCTTTCGCATGGATTAACGATTGCTGACGTAAATACCAAAATTTGGGTGCATTAGAAGTCATCTTGACTGCTTTGTCGATCCAAATTTGTGCTTGCTTAATGTCATTGCCAGTTTGTAAATAATACACAGCAGCACTATACATGTCTTTAGCACTTGACCCTTTCATTACTTTTTCAATATTAGATGAAACCATTGCGTCAGTTGGAGTTTCAAATTTTAAACCTACGTATGTGTTTTCCCACATGATGCCTAAAACAGCAGAACTATTTGTGACCTTATCGAATGTAATGGTAAATGTTTCAATTAGCATTGGTAATTTTTGAGGAACAACTCGCACTTTTGCAGCTACTTTTGTGTCGTCCCATTTTTTTGGAGTTCCCCAATTTGAAGCATCAGAATACAGAATGATTTCCCAAGAATCAATATTTGGAATTGTGAAAAGGGCATAGGTTCCCTTTTTAATTTTTTTACCATTTACCATAAAATTTGTAGAAAAGGTAAGTTTTGTATTTGAATTTGCTCCAGTTCTCCAGACTTTTCCAAAGTCTTCTAAACCACCAAAAATTTTTCTTCCTTTTACTCCAGGTCTAGAGTATTCTAATGTAATATCAGTTAAACCTACTATTTGTTCAACTTTTTGAAAAGTACTTGGTGCTGGTGTTTTAATTTGAGCAGTTGCTGAAAATGGAATGGCGATGATAAATAATAAAAATATATATTTTTTCATAATCTTGGAATATTTTAATCTAACGTTTCAAAATTACGATTTTAAAAAACGAGAAACGTTAACAAAAACTTAAAGTAAGGGTTTGTATCTTTGTACTCATTTTATAGGCTTATGAAGAGATATATATCTGAATTTATTGGAACATTTGCAATGATTTTCTGCGGAACAGGCGCGAT
>JAQWOW010000093.1 GCA_029245665.1 Polaribacter sp.
CTACAAAAACGGTGCTTTGTCTTTTTTTATTTTAGATAAAATAATAAACATTCAATTGTGTGTAAGAACTTTTGACAATGGCGAAAATCATTCTATTTTCTATATTAATTTCAATAATTGTAGGATGTCTGTATTGTAAATAGAGTAGTGTTTCTTTTTCATACTTTTCAACACGAAATAAATGATGCAGTTTTAAAACGAGTTCTTTTTTGCTGTATTAAGTAGGTTCAAATCCCACCTTACTGTGTAAACTTCATTTGAATTTAAAATTTCAAGACCAATTTTATTGTTGAAGCTGTCAGAAACTCCAGTTGTTGGTTCTATTGCGATTGTATTTTCTTTTGGTGGCGTATAGGCTTGTAAAAAATTTTCTTTTGCGGAAGAGGTAATTTTTAATTGATATTTTGGGGTCTTAAAAAGAACGTTTTTTGAATTTAAAATCCAGCAATCGTCTAACTGCTTGTCTTCAATATCAAACTGTTCTTCAGGGGCTATTTTTTCAACTCCGGATGTAATGTTTCTCTTACCAATGATAAGTTTTTGATCGCTATCAAATACTAAGGAACTTTTCTGTAAGTTTTCACTCACAAAATAGGGGTGCCATCCAATGGTAAAAGGAAATGCTTCAGAATCTGTGTTTTTTATCGAGACAATTAAACTTAAATTGTTTTCTGTAAAAATGTATTTCAGTGCTATTCTATAGGTGAATGGAAATCCGATCGATTTATTTTTTTCAGTGTATTCTAAAGTTACTGTTGCAGCACTTTCTGAAGCTTCTTTTTGAAGTACTTTGAACACTTTATTGTAAACCAAACCGTGTAAAGCATTGTTTTCTTCTTTCTGATTTATGTCAAATTGATATTCTTTTCCATTGAAAGAATACTTTCCATCTTTAATTCTATTTGCAAATGGAAATAAAATTGACGAGGCATAGGTGTTTTTGTAGCTTAATGGCGCTAAATCCTGAATAATAGCAATTCTGTTTAGAGTTAATTCTTGAATGCTTGCTCCTAGACTTAAATCTATTTTTCCTAAAATAGTATCATTGGAGTTTTTTATTTCTAAAATAGGGGTCTCTTTTTTGTGATTGATTGTAAACACTTCTTGTGATTTAATGTTTAAAAAAATTAACTTATTTGATTTCCAAATTTAAATATTCTTTCATTAAAGAAAAACAATTTAAATATATATATTTGAAAAAATAAACAATTAAACAAAACATATCTAATGCAAATTTTAACATTTTTAGGGTTCACAATAGTCGTTGCTATCATTTCTTATTTGGCAACTAGAAAAACAGAAGAGACCTCTTCTGACGGCTACTTTTTAGGAGGTAGAAGTTTAACTGCAGGAGTAATTGCAGGGTCTCTACTTCTTACAAATCTATCTACAGAACAAATTGTTGGTTTAAATGGCTCTTCATATCAAAGCGGATTGTCTGTGATGGTTTGGGAAACTTTAGCAGCAATTGCCATGGTTGTTACAGCGATGTTTTTACTGCCAAGATATTTAAAAGGAGGTTTGACAACGGTTCCAGGGTTTTTAGCAAAAAGATTTGATGTTACTACAAAAACACTAACCTCTGTTTTATTTTTATCAGGATATGTCGTTGTGCTACTTCCTGTAATTTTATATTCAGGATCTCTTGCCATTAGCGGAATGTTTAATATACCAGAATTATTAGGGGTTACCCACACGCAATCTATTTGGATCTGTGTATGGGGAATCGGAATTATTGGATCAGTATATGCGGTTTTTGGGGGATTAAAGGCAGTTGCAGTTTCAGATTCAATAAATGCTATTGGCTTACTCGCTGGAGGTATTTTAATTCCTATTTTTGGTTTGATGATGATTGGAGATGGTTCTGTTTTAGACGGATTGAGTATCATAACTTCAGAGAATCCAGAGAAATTTAAATCAATGGGTACTGCTATAGATCCAGTTCCTTTTTATACTATTTTTACTGGAATGATGTTGGTTCAGTTATTTTATTGGGGTACAAATCAACAAATTATTCAAAGAGCTTTAGGAGCAAAAAATTTAGAAGAAGGTCAAAAAGGATTGCTTTTGGGTTCTTTTATTAAAATATTAGGTCCGATTATTGTCGTTTTACCTGGTATTATTGCCTTTCACATATTTGAAGGGAATCTAGAAAACCCAGATAGTGCTTATCCAATGTTGGTCAACAAAGTATTACCTGATGCATTTGTCGGCTTTTTTGCAGCAGTCTTATTTGGGGCAATTTTAAGTTCTTTTAACAGTGTTTTAAATAGCTCTGTTACGTTGTTTGGAATAGATATCTACAAAGAACATATCAACAAAGAAGCTACTGAAAAAACGGTTGTAAAATATGGTAAAATGTTTGGAATTGTTTTGGCAATAGCGGCCATGTTTATTGCGCCTTTTATTGCCAATGCAGGAAGTCTTTTTGCCTACTTACAAGAAATTAACGGGATCTACAGTATTCCTATTTTAACCATTATTGTTGTAGGATATTTAACCAAACGAGTACCAGCAATTGCTGCCAAAATAGGTTTGGTTACTGGATGTTTATTATACATTATCAGTCAGTTTTTTATGCAACCTTATTTTATTGATACAGCACTTGCAACTGCTGCCGAAAAGGGAATTACTGATGTTGCACAATTAGCGCTCATAAAAGCCCAAGCTTATCCTCACTTTTTAGATGTGATGGCGATCTTATTTGTATTAAATATAGTGATTATGTTGATCATTGGAAAGCTCAAACCAAGAGAAGAAGACTTTGTCCAAGAATACACACAACAAGTAGATATCAAACCTTGGAAGCACGTTAAAAAAGCGGGAATTCTAATTTGTGCACTTGTTATCATGGTTTATATTTACTTCGCTTAAAATCCGATGTTATAAAATTTTGGTACCCATTAAAAATCGTCTACATCTTTTAGGCGATTTTTAATTTTCTATTTCTTTTGAAAGAAAAATTTCCTTAAAATTTTCCGTACGCTCTGCCATGTCAAACAAATGATTGGCTTCTTTAGGAGGTGCGGTTAATTTTCGTTTGGTTAAATCGATCCAAGCCCCATAGACTTTTATAATTGCAGATAGTTCTCCTTGTTCATTAAAAACGCGATGTGTAATTTTCCATCGTTCATTGTTTTTAGATACTCCAGAAAGTTTAAAATCTACAGAAATGTTTTCTCCAACATGAATTTCCCTTCTAAAAGAAGTCTCTTCGGTAAATAAAATTGGACCAATATTGTGTTTTGTGAATTCTTCAATTGAAAAGTTTTGATCTCTAAAATATCGAATTCTTACCTCTGCTGCATACTCATTATATGCTGTGTGGCGCATGTGTTTGTTTGGATCAAAGTCAGACCACTTTGTGATAAACGTTACTTTAAAATGCATTTTTTTAATTTAATAAGCCCATAGTATAGTACTTATAGCATGGGCTTATTATGAATAATTGATGGTTTTAGTTTTTCGCTAATTTATCCAAGGGCTTCAATTTTAATTCACTCAATACATTCAATGCTTCCGAAACATAAACATCTTTGGATAATTTTTTATGCCATTCTAGTCTTTTATTGGCCAAAATTGTGTCTTTCTTAATGAGAGATACCTCATATTTTGGTGAAGCAAACTTCAAATTAGATTCATAATCAAAAACTGACTTGAATTTCTCAGCATCTTTTTCTTGCGCGAGACTTTGGGTTGTAAATAGTTTATAGTTTAGAGAGTAAGAAGTATTCTCTTGATTTTTTTTCAACCATTTAGCATATTCATTGATCAACTTAAATTTTGAATCAGAGGCAATTCTTTTTTTGCTATTTTCTATAACATCTGAAAAATTTTCATAAGATTTCGTTTGAATATAATCGGCTTGTTTTACTTTGTCCCAAACCAATGCACCCTCCAAATCCCTTTCGCCAAATTTCATGTAACTATACCTGCTTGGTATGGCTATGTCAGAGTATACACCTTCAATTTGTGTAGAGCCACCATTAATTCTATAAAATTTTTGAATGGTCATTTTTAAGGCTCCTAAATCTTTATCGTATTTTGTAAACCGATTGATTGGTAAGACACTTTGCACGGTACCCTTTCCATATGTTTGATTTCCTCCAATAATAATCGCTCTTTTATAGTCTTGCATTGCTGCCGCAAAAATCTCTGATGCCGAAGCAGAAAATTCATTGACCAACACAACAATTGCACCGTCCCATTGAATTTTTTTATCTGTATCATTTTTAATGATAGGATTTTCTCCTCTGTATTTTATTTGAACAACAGGACCCTCATTGATAAACAATCCACTAATTTCAATCGCAGTTTTTAAGGAACCGCCACCATTATTTCTTAAATCTATAACCAAACCAGCAACGCCCTCGCTCTTTAGCCTTTCAATTTCTTTTTCCATGTCTTTTGCAGAGTCTCTGTAATTTTGTTCATCAAAATCTATGTAGAATTTTGGTAGATCTATAAGGCCATATTTTTTTCCATTTTTTTCAACAATACTAGATTTTACAAATGTTTCTTCTAATTCTACAACGTCTCTGATAATAGAAATTATCTTAATAGAACCATCAATTTTTTTCTTAACGGTAAGTCTCACTTCGGTGCCTTTTTTCCCTTTGATAAATTTTATAGCATCGTCTAAGCGCATGCCAACAATGTCTAAAGGCTCCTTATCTCCTTGGGCTACTTCTAAAATAATATCACCCGCTTCCAAGTCGCCTTGTTTCCATGCGGGTCCTCCAGAAACGAGTTTAAAGATGTGTGTATAGATTCCTTTTTTTTGTAATCTAGCACCAATTCCCTCTAGTTTACCCGACATGTCTTGATCAAAACGTTCTTTTATCGTTGGAGCCATATAGGTGGTATGCGGATCAAAAGCACCAACAACACTGTTTAAAAAAGTAGAAAACCAGTCTTCATGTTCTAACTCTTCAATTCGAACATACAATTCATCCATGTTTTTAAGAACTTCCAAACGGGCATTTTTTTCTAAATTTTCAAATTTTTGAACCTTGAAATTCTCTTTTTTTGATGCATTTCTTTTTTGTTTTTCAAGTTCACCTTCAATTCTAATCAGAGTACTTAATTTTAATTGTTTACGCCAGTAGTCTTTTAATTGATTTTCATTTTTAGCAAATGAACTTTGCTCATAATTTACATCGATGGTTTCCTTTTTCTTAAAGTTGAAAGGTTTTTCTAATAAATCTTTATAATAGGATTTTGCATTTTTAATTTTGCTTGTAAATCTGCCATAAACTAAATTGTAGAATGAAATATCTTCGTTCAATAATTGGTTGTCGATGTCATACTTGTATTTTTCAAAGTCTTTGATATCTTTTTGAGTAAAGTATCTTTTATTTGGGTCTAAACCATCGATAAATTCGGTAAATACGTATTCAGAAAAATCATCATTCATGTCTTTTACTACAAAATGACTTCTGGTAAGAATATTTCTAAGGATGTACAGTAAAATTTTATCTTTCTCAGGATCTGTATGATTGACATTGCTAGCTGCCTGAGTTTGTATACTACTTATAGAAATTAGAGCGGCTAATAGTAGGGTGGTCATTTTACATTTCGTATTCATAAATTTTACGGTAGTGTTTTTTCTAACAGCGGTGTTTGGTTCGATTGCTAAAATAACATCATTTTTTTTAAGCCAATCAATTATTAAGAAAATCTATAAGAATGTTCTAAAAAGTTGTTGTTTCATTGTAACGAAAGAAACAATTCATCCTCCTACAAAATTACATAAAAAAGATAAAAATTATTCTTTACAAAATGTTAAAAAGAAAATAGTATAAATTCAATTACATTTGTAATAAATTTGAAAGATGCAAGATAAACCATTAATTTTAGTGACCAATGATGATGGAATTACGGCTCCTGGATTACGGGCTTTGATTAAAATAATGAATACCATAGGAGAAGTTGTTGTAGTTGCACCCAATGGTCCACAAAGTGGAATGGGACATGCGATTACAGTTGATAATGTATTAACATGCAATCCGATTACCATAGATGATGGTCCGCAATTAGAATATACTTGTTCTGGTACCCCTGCAGATTGTGTGAAAATGGCGGTAAATGAAATTTTAAATAGAAAACCAGATTTGTGTGTTTCTGGAATCAATCATGGTGCAAATTCTTCGATAAATGTAATCTACTCTGGAACAATGAGTGCAGCGGTTGAAGCAGGAATTGAAGGAGTTCCGGCAATTGGTTTTTCTTTATTAGACTTTAAATGGCATGCAGATTTTAGACCATCAGAAGAATATGTTAAAAAGATTACCTTAAACGCTCTACTCAATGGAATACCAGAGGGTATTGTTTTGAATGTGAATATTCCTAATTTAAAGAAAGAAGAAATTAAAGGTGTTAAAATTTGTAGACAAGCAAATGGTTGTTGGAAAGAAGATTTTGACAAACGTAAAAGTCCTTTTGGTAAGGAATATTATTGGCTTTCTGGTGAATTTATTTTAAAAGACAAAGGGCAAGATACAGATGTATTCGCATTAGAAAATGGATATGTTTCAGTGGTTCCTGTTCAATTTGACATGACCGCCCATCATATGATTCAAAAACTAAATTCATGGGAACTTTAAAAAACACTATTTTAAAAGGGATTTTAGTTTCGCTATTTGCCACTTTTGGAGGCGTTTTTTTGTATTTGGAATACATTTCAAGATTCGGTTTTTACGAAACCATCGATTTAGTTAATGAAGGTAAATTGTACGGAAAAGTTTTGTCATTAGCTGCCATTCCTAATTTAGTTGTATTTTTTATTTACATCAAAAAGAAACAAGACAATAGTGCAAAAGGAGTTTTGTTAGCAACCATTTTAATTGCGCTAACAACGTTTGTTTTAAAATTTTTCTAATCGAGAAAACATGAAATATTACATCATTGCTGGAGAAGCTTCAGGAGATTTACACGGTGCTAATTTAATGAAAGCATTGTATAAAGAAGACCCAAACGCAGACATTCGTTTTTGGGGTGGAGATTTAATGCAATATGTTGGTGGAACGCTAGTCAGTCATTACAAAGAAAGAGCTTTTATGGGCTTTTTCGAAGTTTTAAAAAACCTCAGAAAAGTAGTAGGTTTTATGAAGTTTTGTAAAAGAGATATCGGGCAATACCGGCCAGATGTAATTATTTTTATCGACAATTCTGGCTTCAACTTAAGAGTTGCTAAATGGGCAAAACAACAAGGTTTTACAACCAATTATTATATTTCTCCTCAAGTTTGGGCAAGCAGAGCGAACCGAATTAAAGACATTCAAAGAGACGTCGATAGCATGTTTGTAATTCTTCCTTTTGAAAAGGATTTTTATAAAAAGTACAATTACAATGTGGAGTTTGTAGGCCATCCTTTGATTGACGCAATTGCAGAGAAAAAACAGGTAGATGAGGTTGCTTTTAAAAAGGAATATAACCTATCAGACAAGCCAGTGATTGCCCTATTACCCGGAAGTAGAAAGCAAGAAATAACAGCTATGCTTTCAGTAATGTTGTCTTTAATTGACGATTTCTCTCAATATCAATTTGTAATTGCAGGAGCGCCGAGTCAGGATGTAAGTTTTTATCAGACGATTATCGGCGATAGAAACGTGTCCTTTATCAATAATAAAACCTATGATTTGCTAAGCATTTCTCACGCTGCCTTGGTCGCCTCTGGAACAGCTACTCTAGAAACAGCATTGTTTAAAGTACCTCAAGTGGTTTGTTATAAGGGAGGGAATATCTCTTATCAAATCGCCAAGAGAATCATCACGTTAAAATTCATTTCTCTTGTGAACCTAATCATGGATAAAGAAGTGGTGCGTGAATTAATTCAGAATGATTTTAACAAGAGAAATCTAAAACTAGAGTTGACTAAAATTTTAGATGAAGCCCATCGAGAAAAATTATTTTTAGAATATTTAGACTTAGAAAAAAAATTAGGAGGAAAAGGGGCTTCTGAAAAAGTAGCAAAACAAATCGTACGTAATTTAAAACAAAAAAAAGGTTGAAAAAAACACTGTTTTTAATGCTTATTTTTTCTTTGATGATGAGTTCTTGCTCTTCCTCTAAAACAGTGGTTAAAAATAATAAAAACACCAATTCTAAAGCAGATAAAATTATTGCAAAGGCACTGCAATACAAAGGGGTGCCTTATCAATTTGGTGGAACCACCAAAAAAGGAATAGATTGCTCAGGTATTGTTTACCTTGCTTATGGTAGTCAAAACATTCAGTTGCCAAGAGTTTCAAGAGATATGGCAAAAAGAGGTAAAAAAACCTCTTTAAATAACGTTAAAAAGGGGGATTTACTTTTCTTCAGAACCCACAAAATAAGAAGAAGAATCAATCATGTAGGATTGGTGATTTCTCATAAAAAAGGCCAAATACGTTTTGTGCATGCAACCTCATCTAGAGGTGTAATTGTATCCTCATTATCCGAAAAATACTGGAAAACAGCCTTCGTAAAAGCAGTAAAAATCTTATAATCAGTAGTTAAGGTTTTTTTATTAACTTTAACTTGCTATGAATAGGTTGCTTAATTATTTGCCTTTGCACTTTGTTGTACTTGGGGTTTTGGGAATATGTTTTCAATTTTTCACTCAATTATGGAGTTTTGATTTTCTTGAAACAATCTTACAACTAGGGTGTTTGTCACTGTTAATTCTAATTGTTAAGAATAGTATTTTAAGAACAGTTATTTCTTTTCTATTTTTCTTTCTTATTGGAGTTTCATCAGTCAGTTTGAATGATCATAGGAAACATGATTCCTTTTATGAATATCACTTAAAAGACAATTCTACAGTTACTTTACAAATTCATAAAGTTTTAAAACCAGGGAAATATAATCAGAAGTATGAAGCTAAAATATTACGAGTAGATAATAAAACAACAACAGGGTTGGTTCTTTTAAACATACAAAAAGACACCCTGTCACCTCTTTTAAATGTAGCTAGTAAACTGCTTTTAAAACCTCTTTTTAAAGAGCTCGTTCCGCCATTAAATCCGCATCAGTTTAATTACAAATCCTATTTATTTAAACGCGGAATTTACCATCAAATACATACAGAAAACAAACGGTTTAT
>JAQWOW010000094.1 GCA_029245665.1 Polaribacter sp.
GGAACTACAATTCTCTCGGTAATTCTATACATTCTCTCTGGAAGTTTCATCAAATAATCTCTCGCTTTTTCTGCTTCAGGGGTTAAATTGGTAATTTTATCAATTTCCCAAGCTCCGTTCAACTTCTTCAAAATATCAACATAATCAAAACCTGTATACACACCAATTCTTTGAGCAATTGAAGAGAAATCATCAAATAAACTTCCTTTGGTCGCAAAAGATTCTCTTAAATGCAATGCTGGCATTACAATTTTGTGTTTCATCATGTGCTGAAAAGCCAACATCATTTCACTAGGATCGATTTTGAAAATTTCTTTTACAAATTCTGTATATGCTTGGTGGTGTCGCATTTCATCCCCTGCAATGATTTTAGACATTTTGGCCAACGCTTTGTGTCCTTTTTTACGTGCAATTTTAGCTACATTATTATGAGAAATATAGGTTGCTAACTCTTGAAAAGAGGTGTAAATAAAATTCTTGTATGGATCTGTTGAGGTTCCAATATCAAAACCATCTGCAATTAAATGTTGGGTAGATATTTCTACTTCTCGCATATTTACACGACCTGATAAGTATAGATATTTGTTTAAAACATCTCCATGTCTGTTTTCTTCTGCAGTCCAAGTTCTTACCCATTTTGCCCAGCTATTGTCTGGATCTTGAGTCACTCCGTCTAAATCTAACAACCAAGACTCATAGGTTGGTAATGCCTCTTCTGTAATAGTGTCTCCCACGAGAACTACCCAAAAATCGTCATGTAATTCTTTAGACAATTCACGAATTTCTTCAACTTCAGAAATAAATGAATCTTTTTGCGAATTGGGTAAAAAATCTGTGGGTTGCCAAATTTTTTCAGCAGGGATTAGATATTTATCCATGAAGGTATCCATGCTTTTTTCTAGGGTTAGCATTACTTCCTTTCTAATATTTTTTATAGACATTCTTTTAGTTTATGTGTTGTTTTATGACTTCCTCTGTCTGTTTTAATAATTCATCAAAAGGTAAAGAATTGATTTTTATAGGTTGGTGCGTTGTAATTGTTATTGGGCTCCCAATTCCTAGTGGAAATTTACCATACTTAAAAACTTTCCATGAATTATTAATTGTCAAAGGTACAATATATCCTTCTTGGTTGTACTTCGCAATCATTTTTAATCCGTTTGTTGCAAATTTTTTAGGAGTTCCGTTTCTACTTCTTGTTCCTTCAGGGAAAATTATTGCGCCCCATTTTTTTTCATGAATTCGTTTCGAAAACCGAACCAATTCTGTAATGGCTTGTTTTGGATCTTTTCTGTTGATTAAAGCGGCACCACCATGTTTTAAATTATAAGAAACACTTGGGATTCCTTTTCCTAGTTCTATTTTTGCAACGAACTTTGGAGCGTATTTTCTAAAGAACCAACCAATTGGTGGAATGTCAAAAGTAGATTGATGATTTGAAACAAAAATAAGAGAAGCGTTGTCGGGGAGTATGTGCTTATTAATAACACAAACTTTTACACCGAGTATCAACATGGACTTCACCAAAAAAAAATTTAAGCAATCCACTACTTTTCCATGAGCCTTATGACCAAAAACGTTTAGGCTTAGCCACTGTAAAGGGTGAAAAATGAGCAAAATTAAAAAAAATACTCCTATAAAAATAGGAGATAAAAGGTAGCTTAATACTTTCATTTTAAAACCAGTTATTCCATGGGATTCTATAAAGGATTAACAACAATGCAAGCCCATAAAAAAGAGCAACTATTTTAAACTTATCAGTATCAGAAGTTTTCT
>JAQWOW010000131.1 GCA_029245665.1 Polaribacter sp.
CAAAAAAAAGAGATTTCCTACAACTAGTGATCGTATTATAGCAGCTAGAGAAGCTAAAAGTTTGATACTAGGTTTAAACGAAATTTATAAGAAAACAAAAGATTCCAAAATTATGGATATCATGAAACGTTTGACAACAATTAAAAAAAAGATTGAAAAACGATTAAAAGGAAAACCTTTAACGGCATAATAAGTCCATATTTTTGTTGCTTTTCTAACATTTATAATTATATTCGAAAATTATAGAACAAATTAGAAAAAATTAAGAATGGATTTATCGGAAAGAGCTGTAGAATTTGAAAACAGAAAGTTTTCATTTAAAACCACAAGTGACAGAATTGTAGCCTCTAGAGAGGTAAAAGCTTTAATACTAGAGCTTAATGAAGTATATAAAATAAAGAAAGATCCTGAAATCATGGATCAAATGAAGCGCTTGACAGCAGTTAAACAAAAAATTGAAAAGCGCTTGAAAGGAAGACCTTAAAGCATATGAATAAAATTTTAGTTATTGGAGGAAGTAAAGGAATTGGAAGTGCAATCATAAAAAATTTGGTTGATGAAAATTCAATTGTGAACATAAGTAGAACTCCTCCGGTAGATTCTCATATCAATCTGACACATTTTAACTATAATATATTAACTGATGACTTGCCTGAAATTGAAGAAATAGACACCTTAATCTACTGTCCAGGAAGCATTAATCTCAAGCCAATATCACGACTAAAACTAGAAGATTTCAGAAATGACTTTGAAATAAACGTTATTGGTGCTGTCAAAGCAATTCAACATTATTTACCTGCTCTCAAAAAAGGAAATAAACCTTCGATTCTACTCTTTAGTACTGTGGCTGCAAAATTAGGAATGCCTTTCCATGCAAGCATTGCTGCTGCAAAATCTGCTGTAGAAGGTGTGACAAAATCATTAGGTGCAGAATTGGCTCCACTAATTCGTGTTAATGCAATTGCACCAACTGTGACTGACACAGAATTGGCTTCAAAATTATTACGCAACGAGAGAATGATAGAAAACATCAGAGAACGTCATCCTTTAAAAAAATATTTAGATCCAAAAGAAGTCGCTGATCTGGCTACTTTTTTAATCTCTGAAAAAGCGCAATCAATCTCAGGTCAAATTTTTGAATTGGACTGTGGAATTGTAACTTTTAAAATTTAATTAAATCTAAAAAGAATGAATTTTTATAATATTGAGATTAATAGTCTCCAAAATAGTCCTATTCTTTTATCAAATTTTAAAGGAAAATACATCCTTTTTGTAAATGTGGCATCTAAATGTGGCTTTACACCACAGTATAAAGAACTTGAAGAAATGCACAAAAAACACTCAGATAACTTAGTAATTATAGGGGTTCCTTGCAATCAGTTTGGGAAACAAGAACCTGGTAATAATGAGGAAATAGAAGAATTTTGCAAAGTCAATTATGGAGTTTCCTTTTTAATTACAGAAAAAATAGATGTAAAAGGTACAAATCAACATCCACTATATACATGGTTAACCACAAGAGAACTGAATAATAAAAAAAGTTCTTCAGTAAAATGGAACTTTCAAAAATATTTGATTTCTCCTGATGGAAAACTAATAGATTATTATTTTTCAATAACAAAACCTATGAGTTCAAAAATTACAAAACACATAAAAATATAAAAGTTATGTTTGGTCTATTCAAAAAGAAAAGTGACATTGATAAATTACAAGACTCCTATAAAAAACTTATGGAAGAAGCGTATAAATTGCAATCAATCAATAGAAGTGATAGTGATAAAAAATATCAAGACGCTGATAATGTCCTAAAAAAAATTGAAGCTTTACAATCAAAAACGTAAACCGATGAAACAGGCAAAGCTTACTGTTTTATTTTTACTAATCAATTTTGGTGGATTGGCATTTGGTAGTTGGTTAATGAATAATGGGCCAATGACTGAGTGGTACGCGGACTTAAATAAAGCTCCTTGGAGTCCTCCAGGCTGGGTTTTTGGTTTTGCATGGACAACAATAATGGTTTGTTTTTCTTTTTATTTGGGAATCCTTTTTACAAAAAATTATAACTTCAAATTAACCTTTATTTATTTTATTCAGTTCGTTTTAAATGTTAGTTGGAACTATATTTTCTTCAATCAGCATCTAATTTTATTAGGTTTACTAGCAATCGTATTGTTAACGGCATTGCTATTTTTCTATTTCTTTAAACTAAGTAATAAACGTGAAAATTATAAATATTTACTTTTACCTTATATGATTTGGCTTTGTATTGCAACTTCATTAAACCTCTACATCCTAATTCATAATTGAAATGAAAATCTATACACTTCACAAAACACAAAAATTACCAATCAGCCCAGAAAAAGCATGGAAGTTTTTATCTAATCCTAAAAATTTAAAGATAATTACGCCAGATTATATGAGTTTTAATATTGTTTCCCCTATTGATAGACCTCTATACACGGGTCAAATTATTCAATATATTGTGACCCCTCTTCTAGGAATAAAAACCAAATGGGTTTCAGAAATTACTCATATTGAAGACAAAAAGTATTTTGTGGATGAACAAATGTATGGTCCCTATTCTCTGTGGCATCACAAGCATTTTATAAAGGAAATTGAGGGTGGTGTTGAAATGGAAGACATCATCGACTATAAAGTTCCACTGGGTATTTTGGGTCAAATAATGCATCCCATTTTAGTAAAACCAAAATTAGAAGAAATATTTTCGTACAGACAAAAAAAATTAATTGAACTTTTTGGAAAATACAAATAACGGTGGAAAAAATGAATATTTTTTGGTTTAGAAGAGACTTACGATTGGAGGATAATTGTGGACTATATAAAGCTTTAAAAGCTGGTAAAAAAGTAATGCCTATCTTTATTTTTGATAAAAATATTATCAATAAACTACCAAATAACGATGCACGGGTTTCGTTTATTCACCAGGAATTAGAGAATATTAATAAGCAACTTGAAGAAATAGGAAGTACCGTTTCTATTTATTTAGGAACACCTAAAGATGTTTTCAACTCACTATCTAAAAAGCACCCAATTGATTCTGTATTTTGCAATCATGATTATGAACCTTATGCAATAAAAAGAGATTTAGAAATAAAAGAATTTCTATTGGCAAAAAATATTAGTTTCAAAACATATAAAGATCAAGTGATTTTTGAAAGGAATGAAATTATAAAAAAGGACGGTACTCCCTATAAAGTGTATACACCCTATTCAAAAAAATGGATGGAGACTTTTCAGTTGAAAGGAATTCATTTCTTCCCTTCAGAAGAGAACTTAATCAATTTGACAAAAAACAATCATGGACCGTTTCTAACATTAGAAGAAATCGGTTTCAAAAAATCTTCCATAAAAGTAACATCCTATAACGTTTCCACTAAACTGATTAACACCTATGAAGAAACAAGAAACTTTCCTGCAAAAGATAGTACCTCAAAATTAGGAACGCATTTACGATTTGGCACAGTCAGTATTCGAAAAATGGTAGATAAAGCCTCAAAAAGTGATAATATCACTTTTTTAAAAGAATTAATTTGGCGTGAATTTTTCATGCAAATATTATGGCATTTTCCACATACAACAAAAGACAGTTTTAAACCCAAATATGATAGAATTCTTTGGGTTAATAACGAAAAAGATTTTGATGCTTGGTGCAAAGGACAAACAGGGTATCCATTGGTTGACGCAGGAATGAGAGAACTTAATAAAACGGGTTTCATGCACAACAGAGTTCGAATGTTAGTTGGTAGCTTTCTTTGCAAACATTTACTCATTGATTGGAGATGGGGCGAAGCATATTTTGCAGAAAAATTACATGATTACGAACAATCTAGTAATATAGGAAACTGGCAATGGGTTGCGGGTTCTGGCGTTGACGCTTCACCGTATTTTAGAATATTTAATCCTACTACTCAAATTCAAAAATTTGATAAAAATATGGATTATATTAAAAAATGGGTCCCTGAATTTCAAGAATTGACCTATCCTACTCCAATAATAGAACACAAATTTGCAAGAGAACGCTGTTTAAAAACCTACAAGGAAGCGGTTCAATAGTTTATGCATTCATAAATAGCGTCTTAAATT
>JAQWOW010000132.1 GCA_029245665.1 Polaribacter sp.
AACCTAAAAGCAGCTCCAATTGTTCTAGAAAGCAAGAAGAAGCTTGCACCAGTTTTGTAGGAGTATTCACCAAACCTGTTTTGTAAATAGGTGTAAATTGAGGTTAAATTCAGCTTATAATAAAGTGGAAGTAGCACTAAGCCAATAATGGCATACCCGACTACATATCCTAAAACCATTTGAAAATAACTCATATTTGCACCTTCTACCCAGCCAGGAACAGAAATAAAAGTTACTCCAGAAAGAGACGCGCCTATCATACCAAAAGCAACAAGATACCAAGGAGAGGAGTTGTTTGCTTTAAAGAATGTTTTATTGTCTGCAGATCTACTTGTAATGTATGAAATAATAAATAAGACACTAAAATAGCCGACAATTAAAAAAAGGATGTATGCTGGTTTCATTTTTATAATTTACTCATTTGTGATCTACGAATATATGTTTTTTAGAAGATATTTTTTAGATAAATGAATAAAGACTTTAAAAACTAAGAAGTACTTTTTTTTCTTTTTTTTAGGATACCTTTCTCATTAATAAGTTAAATTTGTAGTTATGGATTTTTCATCAAAATTATTAGAAAATGCTGTGAATGAAGTTTCTCGTTTACCTGGAATAGGAAAACGTACGGCCTTGCGTTTGGTGTTACATTTATTAAAACAGCCGTCAGAAAATACAAAATATTTAACTGAAGCATTGCTGCATTTAAGAAATGATGTCAAAACATGTGAAAAATGTTTTAATATTTCTGATGTTATTTTGTGTGATATTTGTAGCAATAGTAAACGAAATCCGGCTATTGTTTGTGTTGTTGAAGATATTAGAGACGTGATGGCTATAGAAAGTACGTCTCAGTTTAATGGATTATATCATGTTTTAGGAGGTAAAATTTCTCCTATTGAAGGCATTGGTCCTCAAAATTTACAGATTGATTCTTTAGTACACAAAGTAGAAAATGGAGAGGTAAAAGAGCTAATTTTTGCTTTAAGTTCTACGATGGAAGGAGACACTACTAATTTTTATATATACAAACAAATAGAGAAATTTAATATTAAAACTTCTACCATAGCACGTGGTATTTCTGTTGGAGATGAATTAGAGTATGCAGATGAAGTGACCTTAGGGAGGAGTATTGTAAATAGAATTCCTTTCGAACAGAGTATCAAAGGATAGCCTATTTTTCTTCTAAAATTTCTTTTTCAGCTTTATCCCAATTCTTTTTCTCCCTCACTTTTTTATAAAGCTTTATTGCGAACATCATTAAAACTCCAAAAAGGATAATTCCTACAACTCCCCATACCCAGTTGATCGCATTTTGAAGCGTTACCAAAAAGACAATGGCAAAAAGGAAAATAGTAGCAACTTCATTCCAAATCCTAAGTTGTAAAGCTGAATATTTTATGATGTTTTTTTGCAACTGGTTGAATATTTTTTGACAAGAAAAATGATAAAAATACAAAGCAAAAACAAAGGTTAACTTGATATGCATCCAAGACATTTGAAGATAGTAAGGGTTCTTATATAACATCCAAAAAGCAAATACACTCGCCAAAATAGCTGAAGGCCATGTAATGATATACCAAAGCCTTTTACTCATTAATTTGTATTGTGTTTGTAGAATTTCTTTGGCAGGTTCCTCTTTTTTTTCTGCTTCAACATGATAAATAAATAAGCGAACAATATAAAACAAGCC
>JAQWOW010000138.1 GCA_029245665.1 Polaribacter sp.
ACGCCCAAACTTGTTGCCAAAGAAGGAACAGAGGTAAAAGCAGGAGACACACTTTTTTATTCTAAAAGTGACGAGCGCATTTTATTTCCAAGTCCTGTTTCTGGTAAAGTTGTAGAGGTTGTTCGTGGAGCAAGAAGAAAGGTATTAGCAATGAAAATTGCTGCAGATACAACCCAAGAATACAAAGACTTCGGCATTAAAGACATCGCAAAAATGTCTGCAGAAGAAGTAAAGAATCATTTGTTTGCTTCTGGTTGTTGGCCATTTGTAAAACAGCGCCCTTATGACGTTGTTGCAAATCCAAATCAAGCACCAAAAGCTATTTTTGTTTCGGCCTATGCAAGTGCACCTTTAGCTGCCGATTTAGAGTATACTCTGGCAGGAAAAGAAGCTGAATTGCAAGCAGCACTTACTGCTGTTGGTAAGTTAACTGAAGGGAAATTACACGTTTCTGTTGGGAAAAATACAAACTCACCTTTTAATAATTTAAAAGGAATCGAATTACATAAAATCTCTGGACCACATCCTATTGGAAACGTTGGTACACAAATTGCACACATAGATCCTATCAACAAAGGAGAAGTTGTTTGGGTAGTTTCTCCACAAGATTTAGTTGTTGTCGGAGAATTGCTACTTACAGGGAAGTTAAACATCACAAGAACTGTTGCGTTAACAGGATCTAAATTTAACAAACCACACTATGTAACTGCAATTGCAGGAGCAGCAGTTGCCGATGTAACTACAAGTAATTTAGAAAACGATAATACAAGAATAATCAGTGGAAATGTACTTTCTGGAAAGGAAATAAAAGAAGAGGGTTTTTTAGGGTATTATGACAACCAAATTACGGCCATTCCTGAAGGAGATGACTATGAGTTTTTTGGGTGGAACAAACCTGTTTTTAATAAAATATCTACTTCAAGAGCACTCACTTTTTCTTGGTTAACTCCAAATAAAAAGTACGATTTAAATACAAATACAAACGGAGAACACAGAGCTTTTGTAGTTACTGGTTCTTACGAAAACGTATTTCCTCTAGACATTTATCCAATGCAATTGTTAAAAGCATTTATGATCAAAGATTTAGATGAAATGGAAGCTTTGGGAGGGTACGAAGTAGCGCCAGAAGATTTTGCACTAACAGAATTTATTTGTGTATCTAAACAACCTCACCAGCAGATAATTCGTGAAGGTTTAGATTTAATGAGAGAAGAATTAGGATAAAGTTATGAGCTTAAAACAAAATTTACATAATTTAAAAGAGAAATACAAAGGAACAAAAATGGCCCCTGCATTCAATGCAATCCATACCTTTTTGTATTTGCCAAACGAAGTAACTCACGGAGGAACTCACATCAAAGCAGCAGACGATTTAAAGCGTACCATGAATATTGTCATCATGGCGTTAGTTCCTTGTTTGTTGTTTGGAATGTTCAATGCAGGATATCAACATTATGCAGCAATAGATGGTTCACTGAGAGCCAATGTACTTGCAAACTTTTTTACGTTTGACAATTTCTGGATTGGAATTATAAAAGTATTGCCATTGGTGATTGTTTCTTATGGAGCAGGTCTTATTGTTGAATTTATTTTCGCAGTGATCAAAGGACACGAAGTAGAAGAAGGATATTTAGTAACAGGAATGTTAGTGCCGTTAATTGTGCCTATTGATACACCGCTATGGATGTTAGCCGTTGCAGTAATTTTTGGAGTGGTCATTGGTAAAGAAGTTTTTGGAGGAACAGGAATGAATATCCTAAACCCTGCTCTAACCATCAGAGCTTTTTTATTCTTTGCTTATCCAACTTGGATGTCTGGAGACAAAGTGTGGGTATATGACGCTGTCAATAGAACAGGAACTGCAGATGCGATTTCTGGAGAAACAATTTTAGGAAGTTATGCGCAAAACCAAGAAGTAATCTATTCTAATTGGGACAAATTTGCAGGTTTTATTCCAGGTTCAGTAGGAGAAACGTCAACCTTACTAATCTTATTAGGAGCTGCTATCTTAGTTTTTACAAAAATTGGAAGCTGGAGAATCATCCTTTCAACTTTTATAGGTGCAGCAGTAATGGGTATGATTTTCAATCAAATAGTCGCTGCAGAGATCATTACAGAATCTAGTAAGTTTTATGGGTTAATGAACACTGTTTGGTACGAACATTTAATGATTGGTGGCTTGGCTTTTGGTGCTGTATTTATGGCAACAGATCCTGTTACAGGTTCACAAACTAACAAAGGAAAATGGATCTACGGTTTCTTAATTGGTTTTATCTCCATTATGATTCGTGTATTCAATCCAGCATATCCAGAAGGCGTTTTCTTAGCAATTTTACTAATGAATGTATTCGCTCCAACAATAGACCACTATGTGGTGCAAGGAAATATAAAGAAAAGATTAAATCGTACCAACGTTAAAACTGCCTAATTATGAGTAAGAGAACAGATAGTAA
>JAQWOW010000156.1 GCA_029245665.1 Polaribacter sp.
AATTTTCTAAATATAGAAACTAAAATAAGAGCAGTATAACAGAATATTGACAAAAATTTACAAACCGTTGGCGCAAGTATTAAAGATGTGGTTGCTGCTATTGTTTTTTTAGCAAGTAGGAGGACAAGTTATATAAACGGAATTAACATCCTTATTGATGGTGGTAGGATAAAAAGTTTGTAAATTGATAAAAACTTAAAGAATATGAGCAATTTAGTACAACCTTTAAATTTTAAAAAGTGGATTGACACTCATCGTCACTTGCTAAAGCCACCAGTTGGTAATAAACAAGTTTGGGATAATGGCGAGTATATTGTAATGGTTGTTGGTGGTCCAAATAATAGAAAAGATTATCATTATAATGAAACTCCTGAGTTTTTTTATCAAGTAGAAGGTGATATGATTTTAAAAATCATAGATGCTAAAGGGACAATGATTGATGTTGAAATCAATGAAGGGGATATTTACTTACTGCCTGCAAAAGTGCCCCACTCTCCTCAGAGGAAAGAAAATACTGTAGGTTTAGTTATTGAATATCCGCGTTCTGAAGGAATGTTAGATGCGCTGGAATGGTATTGTGAAAACTGTGGAAACCCTTTGTATAGAGAGAAATTTATATTAGATAATATTGAGACAGACATGCCACTAATTTTCGACACTTATTATTCAGACAAACAGAAATGTACCTGTGATATCTGCGGAACTTTTATGGAAAAACCCTAGTGAAGTTGTTCATTAATTACTTTTAGTCGTGTAAATTAGAAATAAATAGATTCCTGCCTTCGCAGAAATAACAGAAATACTGAACTAAATTCAGCATAAGATGGAAAAACGTAAATTACGCATAAACGGACATTCACATTTGTTGCCATATCCAGAACAAATTCCCCAATTTATGAAAGATAAAGAGATTTTTTGGGTAGATGACGAACGAAAACATATGCTGCAAAAAGGTTGGAAACGTCCTGTTACAGATTCTAGTTTTTTTTTAGATGAAAAGCTCCTATGGATGGAGAAAAATAAAATAGACCATGCAGTAGTTTTGAATCTTTCTCAATTGTATGGTAATGGATTGCGCTTAGAGGAAATGAAAAAAGCCCTGCGTTTTCAAAATGATTTTAACGCAAAAGTTCAATGCGATCATCCAGGTAAATTTACATGTGGTTTTGTGGTGCATCCTGGCTTTATTTATGGAGCTCTTTATGAAATGGAACGCTGTGTTGAAGATTTAGGTCTTAAAGTATTGTGTTTGCCAACTCATTTTATGGATTCTATTGGGCAATGGCGCTGTGTTTTTGATAAAGAGAACGACCGTATTTTTGAACTCGCAGACAAATACAAATTAGCAATAGAGATTCATCCGTATGATGGAGATAAAATGATAAAATTAGAAAATACTAATTGGCGTTTTCATTTGATTTGGATGTTGGCACAATGTGGTGATGCCTACCATTTTTATACCTTAAATGGTATGCAAGAACGTTTTAAAAATATTAGAACTTGTTTTGCGCATGGTGGCCAATTGGCACAAATGAATTTAGGTAGAAGAATTCAAGGTTTTGATGGAAGACCAGATTTATTTGAAGGAAAAATACACCCAAGAAAAGCAGTAGGCCACAAAAATATCTTTTTTGACACCTTAGTTCACGATACAGATTCTTTAAAATTAATGATAGATAAACAAGGTTCTGATCAAGTTTTAATGGGTTTAGATGATCCGTATCCTCTGGGAGAAATGGAAAGTGATGAACAATCTTCTTACCCGGGTAAAATTTTAGATTTAGCAAAAGATAGAAATATTATAAGTGAAACACAATACAATCAAATTTGGAAAGACAATACTCTTCAATGGTTGTTTGGTTACGATAAAAAAGCAAAACAAGATTTGATTGATAAAATTTTAGGATAAAAATAGTTGTTTTTTTGTATGGAAAATTTAAAATTATAAAGTCGACTTTTTTATAATTTCAGAATAATTTATGTTACTCGGCTAAATACTTATTTCTATAGTTCTGTTTTCAGTTAATCTAAACTTTGCGTCAACATATTTTGGGGGTCCCATAAAACCTCTTGCGTTGTTAGAACAACCATATTTTTCTTTTGGAATACCAAAGAAATTGGTGTCCATTTTCTTATTATTATTTTCGTCATGAATAAAAGAAACAGCATATTCTCCTGCAGCTAAATTTTTAAAAATAACAAAAGCTTCATTGTTTTTTATTTTAATGACATCACTTTTGAATTGATTTTTTAAAAAATCATTTTCATTTGTGTAAATACCTACTATTAAAGTTCCTTTGTTAGAGTCTAATCCAGAGATATTTACAGATAGCGTGTAGGTTTCTTTCTCTTGACCGGATCCGTAAAATACACCGCCTAAAATGAATATGATGAATAGTAGTGTTTTTTTCATAAGGATTTTTTTTTCATGAAAATACAATTGAGCTAATTTTATTGTATTTCTCTTTTTCTGGAGTAAATTTATAAAAAATGTTTTATTTCTGTTCGTTTTTTATTTCTTGTAATGATTTGTCTGAATTGATAAATTCAGATAAAATTTTGCAGCGTAATTCATCAATCTCTGAATCAAAATATACAGCCCATTTGTTGTTCTTAAGTAAATGAGTTGCCTGTTTAACTCTTTTTTGAGCTTCGTAGTAGGTATATAAGTATTTGGTGGAGGTATTTTTATTCGAATTCATTTTTGCTGTTTTATTTTCATAATCAATCGTAATAAAAAAGAGTTTTTCTACAGTATTGATCGGGTGAAAGTCACTCCATTTTGCAAAACCAATAACGCTCTCTTGATTTTTATAGTTTTTACTGTCAATCAATTTCCATCTACAGTTAGCTACCCTTCCCCAATGATTAGATTTTCTATAAACACCCTCTTCACTATAATAATAAATACTTGTTGATTTACTTTTATAGTTTGTACTATCTGGGATCTTAAAATTGGTGACTTCTTTAAATTCACAAAAAGTATGTTTAAAGAAGTTGGTTTGGTTATAGGTTTTCAAGTATTTTTTTGTAAAAGTAATTAAAATGTCGCTGTAAGTAACATTGAAAATATGATTGATAATGTAATTAAGGGATTGTAATGATATTGCTTAGTTCTTTTCAATGATTCAAAAAAAAACGCAATCAAATTAATGACTGCGTTTTTAGTTTTATTTCAAATGAAAAAATTATTTCACTTCTTCGAAGTCTACATCTTCAACATTGTCTCCCTGAGCGTCATTTGCCTCTGGTTGACCTTGTTGTTCAGCTTCAGGATTGCCCCCTTCAGCGCCACCTTGAGCAGCATACATCTCTTCAGATGCAGCTTTCCAAGCTTCGTTAATAGTTTCCATTGCAGCATCAATTTGCGCAAGATCTTTAGATTCGTGAGCCGATTTTAATTCAACTAAAGCAGCTTCGATT
>JAQWOW010000180.1 GCA_029245665.1 Polaribacter sp.
GTATTGTCTATATCCGAATTGGTAACGTTGATAAAATGTAAGGTTTTAATCCAGCTAATGTATTCGTTGAGATTACCCGTGTCAATATAAATATTTCTTGCGTTTGCCACTGCTTCTAGAGCATCGGGAGAATTGGGAAACTGAAGTGTTGTTTTCTTGAATTTTTCTAGTGCCTTTTCATTCTGATCATCATTATAATACAACAGCCCTTGTCTGACATAAGCTTTTGGGATAAAAATGCTGTGGGGATATTTTTCTATTAATCGTTTATATGTGAGATGTGCTTCTTTATTTTCTTTAAGGATAGTGAAGGTTGAGGCGAGTTGAAATAGGGAGTCATCCATTAGATTAGAGTCTTTGAAATTGGTCACCAAATACCTAAGTGCTTCAATTTTTAGTTTATTATTTTCTAAAAACCCATAGCTCATTCCAATTTGAAACTGAGCATAATCTGAGTTAGAGCCAGTTTTTTCAAGTACTATAGAATAAGTGTCAATTGCCTTTTTGTAATTTCTCATTGCAAAATAACAATCCCCTAAACGAATCAAAGCGTCATTCTTAAGTTGTTTTTCTTTAGCCTCAGTTTTTAAAAAATTATTGAAAGCAATTGATGCATTTTTATAATCTTTGAGATTAAAATTGCTATACCCTATGTGATAGTCGATTAAAATAAATTCATTTTTTTCTGAATTTAATTCATTTTTTAACTTGCTAAATTTAGTTAAAGCGTCTTGGTACTTATTTAATCTGTATAAAGTTTCAGCTTCCCAATATTGAGCACGTTCTTTAATTGAAGCTTCTGTTGCTTTTTTACCTTCTATAAAAAAAGGCAGTGATTCTTCTAATTGATCATCATTAAATAATTGAGCGCCTCTGTAAAAAGAAATTTCAGAAATTAAAGCACTATTTCTTTTAGATTTTTTCTTATTCAAAAACACCAAGGCACCGTTATAATCTTGTTGATGAAGGAATGATGAAACCACTAGTGTACTTATCTCTTCAGATGCTTTTGATTTTGGATATGCCTTTAAATAATTTTGTAAAACCTCTGCTACACTTTTAAAAGGGTTTCCAGCTTCATAACTCAACTTGGCATAATTTAATGCAGCATCTTGTTTAATGTTTTTATTGAAATCCATTTCAGAGGCAGTTTTAAATGCATTTAGAGCTTCTGTTTTTTTATCTAAATTAAGATAACATTCACCCAAATAAGAATATGCATTTTGTGAAACATAATTTTTCTCATCAATAATTTTATTAAAATAGCGAATGGCATTTTCAAAATCGTTTTGTTTGTAATATGCAAATCCTAATTGATAAAAATCAGTGTTGTTCCATTTTCCTTTTTTGCCAGTATAATCTTTTAAA
Organism: Polaribacter sp.; assembly: GCA_029245665.1. Lineage (GTDB taxonomy): Bacteria > Bacteroidota > Bacteroidia > Flavobacteriales > Flavobacteriaceae > Polaribacter. The sequence continues at coordinate 1,369 of JAQWOW010000180.1, forward strand.
AAAGGGATTGCTTCTTTGTATTTTTTCAAATTAAAATAGCTTTCTCCAACTATTTTAGAAATATCGGATTTTTCATTTCTTTTAGCTGAAGAAAGAAGTTTCTTTCCAATACTAATACAGCGTTCAAATTTTGCAGATTGAAAACTAATGTCTAATAAATAGTATGAGATTTCTGCACGATACGAATCGTTGTCAGCGATCTTCTTTAAGGTAGATTCAGCCATTCCATAGTCTTCTAATTTATAGGCAATGTAACCGTAATAATATCTAGAATCATTTCCATACTTAGAATCATTGATTAATGGAAGAAACCTTTTTTTAGCTAAATTTAAGTCTTTTGTTACTAAAAATGCGTAGCCCATCTTAAAATTGAGTTCTTTGCGATCTTTTATCGAGAGAATGTCAGTATTTACTTTATGGAACCATTTCAGGGCATAGGCAGCTTTTTTGTTGGCAAAGTAATAGTTTGCAATATTAAAAAAAGCTTTATTTATTTTATTATTGTAAGGGTTCTCTTCAATAAAAGTGAGTACTTTTTTATCAGCTTCTGGATTATTTAATCTTACAGAGCAGATTGCATCATAATAAGTTGCATCAGATTTTAAGGATGGGTGATTTACTTCTTTTTCAACAATTGCTGCAAATTTTTTCTGAGCAGCAGCATATGCTTTCGAGTTAAATAATTTTAAGGCGTCATTATAATTTGTTAATATATGGGTGTCTACAATAGTTTGTTGACTGTAGGTTATGCTAGCTATTAGTAGTATAAAATACGTTAAAAAAGGTTTTGTTACAAAAGCAAATTTCATATACTTATTTTTGATACTTAAAATGAATAACGAACATTTTAAAATTTTGTTTGACTAGAGGAGATAAAACTGCAAACTTTTATTTCAAATTTAAGAATTGTTTGTAAATCATAGTATAAAATCGGTAGAAACTTTTAAGTTTGTAAAAACAAGTTACTTTTATGGAAAAACCAGTTTTATATCTAGAAAATGCCGACATCTATCAAAGAGATAATTTGGTCTTGTCTAAAGTGAACTTAACAATGAATAAAGGAGATTTTTATTATTTAATTGGTAAGACAGGAAGTGGGAAAAGTAGCTTCATAAAAACGCTGTATGGAGATTTAAAGTTGCAGAGAGGTATTGGTCACATTGTTGATTTCGATTTAAAAAAAATAAAAGAAAAAGAAATACCCTTTTTAAGAAGAAAAATAGGAGTTGTTTTTCAAGATTTTAAATTACTAAATGATAGCACTGTTTTTGAGAATTTAGAATTTGTTTTAAAAGCTACTGGTTGGAAAAATAAAAAAGAGATGAAGGAGAAAATTGAGGAAGTCTTAAACAAAGTGGGTATGAAAACACAACATTATAAAAAACCCTTTGAACTTTCTGGAGGAGAGCAGCAAAGAGTTGCAATAGCAAGAGCTTTATTAAATGATCCCGAATTAATTTTAGCGGATGAACCAACAGGCAATTTAGATCCCAAAACCTCA
>JAQWOW010000197.1 GCA_029245665.1 Polaribacter sp.
TTACAGTCGCCGGCTAAAAATGTTATTTCAGCATTACAGTCAGGTGGTCAAACACTTTCAGGTATTATAAAAACATTATCTGAAAAATAATTACGCGCACAAATAAACTATAATAAATAAAAATTTTTAAAAACAATTAAAATGGCAGATTTAAAAGATTTCGCAGAGCAGTTAGTTAACTTATCAGTAAAAGAGGTTAATGAATTAGCTACTATCTTAAAAGATGAATATGGTATCGAGCCAGCAGCAGCAGCAGTTGCAGCAGCAGGTCCAGCAGCAGGTGGTGAAGCAGCATCAGCAGAACAAACTGAATTCGATGTAATTTTAACAGCCGCAGGTGGTTCTAAACTTGCAGTGGTAAAATTAGTTAAAGAATTAACTGGTTTAGGTTTGAAAGAAGCTAAAGGAGTTGTAGATAGTGCTCCAGCACCAGTTAAAGAAGGTGTATCTAAAGATGAGGCTGAAGGTCTAAAAGCAGCTTTAGAAGAAGCAGGAGCTGAAGTAGAGCTTAAGTAAGCTATTACTCCCGATCATGCTTTGCGCGACGGGAAAACAAATATAGGTTTAGGTACTAAAAATAATCATTTTTAGTCCTAAACCATTTTGTGTATATATTCGTTCTTTATTTTAATTTAAGATTTTAATCATAAAAATATTCTCTTTTGGCAACGAAAAACACTACTGAAAGAATCAACTTCGCTACTTCTCAAATGATTAAAGAGTATCCAGATTTTTTGGATATTCAGGTTAAATCTTTTCAAGATTTTTTCCAACTTCAAACAAAAGCAGAAGAAAGAGGTGAAGAAGGTTTGTATAAAACCTTCATGGATAACTTTCCAATTACAGATACAAGAAATCAATTTGTATTAGAATTTTTAGACTATTTTGTAGATCCACCAAGATATTCGATACAAGAATGTATTGAGCGAGGTCTTACTCACAGTGTGCCTTTAAAAGCACGTCTAAAATTGTATTGTACAGATCCAGAACACGAAGATTTCGAAACAATTGTACAAGATGTATATCTTGGTACAATTCCATACATGACAAACTCTGGTACTTTTGTTATTAATGGTGCAGAGCGTGTTGTAGTTTCACAATTACACAGATCACCTGGTGTTTTCTTTGGACAATCTTTCCATGCAAATGGTACAAAATTATATTCTGCAAGAGTAATCCCTTTCAAAGGTTCTTGGATAGAATTTGCTACCGATATCAATCAAGTCATGTATGCTTACATTGATAGAAAGAAAAAATTACCCGTAACAACATTATTCAGAGCCATCGGTTTTGAAAGAGATAAAGATATTTTAGAGATTTTTGATCTTGCAGAAGAAGTAAAGGTTTCAAAAGCCGGATTAAAAAAAGTATTAGGTCGCAAGTTAGCCGCTAGAGTTTTAAAAACCTGGCATGAAGATTTTGTTGATGAAGATACAGGTGAAGTAGTTTCTATAGAACGAAATGAAATTATTTTTGATCGTGATACTATTTTAGAAAAAGAACATATTGACGAAATAATAGAAGCAGGTGCTAAAACCGTTTTACTTCATAAAGAAGACAACGATACGGCAGATTACGCGATTATTCACAATACATTACAAAAAGATCCTACAAATTCAGAAAAAGAAGCTGTAGAACATATTTACAGACAGTTACGTAACGCAGAACCGCCAGATGAGGAGACTGCAAGAGGAATTATTGATAAGTTATTCTTTTCTGAACAACGTTATAATTTAGGTGAAGTAGGTCGTTTTAGAATGAATACCAAACTTCAGTTAAACGAGCCAATTGATCAGAAAGTTCTAACAAAATTAGATATTATAACAATTATTAAATATTTAATTGAATTGATCAATTCTAAAGCGGAAGTTGATGATATTGATCACCTTTCAAACAGACGTGTAAGGACTGTTGGAGAACAACTAGCGGGTCAATTTGGTGTTGGTTTAGCACGTATGGCTAGAACCATTCGCGAGCGTATGAATGTTCGTGATAACGAAGTGTTTACACCTATAGATTTAATTAATGCAAAAACATTATCATCTGTAATTAACTCATTTTTTGGTACCAACCAATTATCTCAGTTCATGGATCAAACAAATCCATTAGCAGAGATTACTCACAAGCGTAGATTATCTGCACTAGGACCTGGAGGTTTATCCAGAGAAAGAGCTGGTTTTGAGGTGCGTGATGTTCACTATACTCATTATGGTCGTTTATGTCCAATTGAAACTCCTGAAGGACCAAATATTGGTTTAATTTCTTCACTTTCTGTTTTTGCAAAAGTCAATAATTTAGGGTTTATTGAAACTCCATATAGAAAAGTTGATAAAGGTGTTGTAGATACTGACGAACCATTATATCTTAGTGCTGAAGAGGAAGAAGGTAAGAAAATTGCGCAATCTAATTTAGAATTAAAAGGAGATGGATCAATTGTTTTGGATAGAGTGATTGCTCGTGAAGAAGGAGATTTTCCAGTTGTAAGTCCGGATGTAATTGATTACATGGACGTTGCTCCTAATCAGATTGCGTCTATATCTGCCTCTTTAATTCCTTTTCTAGAACATGATGATGCCAATCGTGCATTAATGGGATCTAATATGATGCGTCAAGCAGTTCCATTATTACGTCCAGAATCTCCAATTGTAGGTACAGGTTTGGAACGTAGAGTAGCAAAAGATTCTCGTATTTTAATCAATGCGGAAGGTGCCGGTGAAGTTACTTATGTAGATGCAAACAAAATTACTATTAAGTATGATAAAACGGATCAAGAGAAACTTGTAAGTTTTGAATCTGATGAAGTTTCTTATGACTTAATTAAATTTAGAAAAACAAATCAAGGAACAAATATTAATTTAAAACCTATTGTAGAAAGAGGAGATAGAGTTGAAGAAGGTCAAGTTCTTTGTGAAGGGTATGCAACCCAAAAAGGTGA
>JAQWOW010000209.1 GCA_029245665.1 Polaribacter sp.
CCAAAAACCAATACTTGCTAGAATTGAAAAAAAGATTCCTACCCAAAGCGTTTCTTTACCTGTAAAAAAGAATAAACTCATTACAGAAATTGATCCCAAGAAACAAAAAGCTTTTAAAAATTTTTTCTTGTTGCCCGCAAAGTCAGCAATTCCCGACAACATTGGAGAGATAAATGCCACTATTAAAAATGAAAAAGCCAATGCGTAATTGTATAAAGTTGTTGGCGTCCACAAGGTTCCTAAGAAGGCAATCTTTCCTTCTGCATTTGCAAAACCCTCTGATGTGGTTAGGCCCGCGTAATAAATTGGAAAAATTGCCGTACTAATCACCAAAGAATATACAGAATTAGCCCAATCATAAAATGCCCAAGCATTTATCAATTTTTTATCTCCAATTTTTAACATAAGATTGTTTTTAAGAAAAAGTTTAAAAGTACAAAAGGTGGCAATATAGGAAATCTATTTCTTTTATCTATTTGTCTGTTTTTATCCCGTTAAATTGTGTGGCATATTTCTTTGCAATTGGTAAATAATTTTTCAAATCTTGAATTCGTGAAGAATTTGATGGATGTGTACTTAAAATCTCAGGTTGTGATTTCCCTTCAGATAGTGAACTCATTCTACTCCAAACTTTAGCAGCTTCAGCTCCGTCATATCCTGCCATTATCATAAAAATTAAGCCAAGCCTATCTGCTTCTTGCTCATGAATTCTACTAAACTTCAACATTCCTAAACCAGCACCAATCCCAAAAGTAGTATTCCATATTTGCTGTGCTTTTTTTGATTTTTTAGAAGTTCCTACTGCAAGTGCTTCACTACTAATTTGCTGTAACTGACCTTGAGACATTCTTTCTTGACCGTGTTTTGCAAATGCATGCGCAACTTCATGCCCCATGACTGCAGCTATTCCGTTTTCATTGAGACAAACAGGTATGATTCCAGTATAAAAAACAACCTTACCACCTGGCATACACCAGGCATTTATCGTTGTATCTTCTATCAAATTAAACTCCCATTCATAAGAGTCAGCTTCGGAAATCATCTTATTTGCTCGCATAAAACGATCTACAGCTTCAGAAATTTTTTTTCCAACTTTTTTAATTTGATTGCGCATTATTTCATCGTCAGACAATTTATTTTCCTCTAAAAAGCCTTTGTACTGAGTAAAACTTACGGGTAAAACTTTTGAGTCACTTACAAAATTTAGTCGTTTTCTACCAGTAATAGGAACTGTGCTGCACGAAATGAAATAAAAAGCGAATAAAAAAAGCAACCCTATTTTTTTCATCTTATTCTTTTTGTTCTATTATGTAATTTAGATTAGAAAGAAAGTTAAACTATTTTTAACATTTTATAAAACTACATATTCTATCTTTATAAAAAAAGTGGGATTATTTTATAATAATCACTTTTATTTTGCCAAATGTAAAAACAATATGAAATTATGAAAACTATTTTTCCCTTATTATTTCTATTTTTTTTGATAAGCTGTTCTGGGGCAGCTCAGAACTCATCTAAAGACAAAAAAAATTATAAAATTAAAAAAACGGATGCTGAATGGAAAAACCAATTGACAGCTAGACAATATTATGTTTTACGAGAAGCCGGAACAGAAAGAGCTTTTTCTAGTTCTTACGATAAAAATTTCAAGAAAGGAATTTATGTCTGTGCCGCTTGCAAAACTGAGTTGTATAAATCTGAACATAAATTTGATTCAGATACAGGATGGCCCTCATTTGACAGAGCAATAAAACAAAATGTTGAATTAGATGTAGACTATAAAATAGGGTATGCAAGAACGGAATTAAAATGCACTACTTGTGGTAGTCATTTAGGACATTCTTTTGATGATGGCCCCAAGAATACAACAGGGAAGCGACACTGTATTAATGGAGTTGCCTTGGAGTTTATTCCATCAAAAAAATAAGTAGTAATGATAGAGAATTTAGTTCAGCTCTTTTATCCTTTGAATTTTTAAATCGTAAAAATGAAATGAACGCACATACATATTTTTAAGTTTATTTTATTTTTTGAACATTTTTCAGTCATTCAATTAAGTTCTGAAGTAGCTTCTATTTGAAAAGTTAATACAAAAAACTACTCCTATTCAGTTTACAAATCCACCTCTAATTCTTATATTTGTGATTCCTAAAAAAGAAGACGAATTATGTTTAATAATTTAAGCGATAAGTTAGATAAAGCCCTACATACCCTTAAAGGTCATGGTAAAATTACAGAGATAAATGTTGCAGAAACGCTAAAAGAAGTCAGAAGAGCTTTAATAACAGCGGATGTAAATTTTAAAATTGCCAAAGAATTTACCAAAAGAGTTCAAACGAAAGCACTGGGTCAAAACGTATTAACCACTTTAAACCCAGGGCAATTGATGGTAAAGTTAGTTAAAGATGAACTAACCGAATTAATGGGTGGCGAAACTGTGGGGATTCATTTGGGGGGATCACCAACTGTAATTTTAATGTCTGGCCTGCAAGGTTCTGGTAAAACTACTTTTTCAGGAAAATTAGCCAACTATCTTAAAACAAAAAAATCTAAGGAAGTATTATTAGTCGGTTGTGATGTATACAGACCGGCAGCCATAAATCAACTAGAAGTTGTTGGAGAACAAATAGGCGTTGAGGTGTATGCTGAAGTTGGAAATAACAACCCCGTTGAAATTTCAAAAAATGCTATCAAACATGCTAAATCAAATGGCAAAAATGTAGTTATTATTGATACAGCAGGGCGATTGGCTGTAGATGAAGAAATGATGCACGAAATTTCTGAGATTCATAAAACTGTAAATCCACAAGAAACCTTATTTGTTGTAGATTCTATGACAGGTCAGGATGCTGTAAATACTGCAAAAGCTTTTAATGATATTTTAAACTTT